>NZ_JBDJMU010000021.1:0-54068 GCF_039674105.1 Luteimonas sp. TWI596 | reverse complement strand
TGCCCCACTGGCTGCACACCTACAACTGGCATCGACCCCATGCCAGCCTCGGCTACAACCCGCCTATCTCCAGAATTCCGATAACTGTGAACAACGTGCTGGCTTTACACAACTAGCGCGCCGCGCTGCAAGGCGCCCGATTACAGCCGATGCGACCTGCTTTTCCTGCATGCGGGAAACAAGCAAAAAGAGGTTCTGCTCGCAAATGCAGGAATGGGCGTTTCACTTCGGATGGGCTGCAGCCTGCCAGCCGGAAGCCGCTCTCCCCTCGGTCAAGGCCGCTTCGCGGTCCGGCCACGCGAAGCACGCGTGGCGTTCGCATGGACGCGCGGCAGTGCCGTGCAAGCCGCCCATGCTCACCCTGCCCTGACTCGGGCGCGCACCCTCCATGGCGCGCTTGACGCGACCACCGGCCGCCAGTCCGCTGCTGCGGACATACGCAACCCGACTCCGGATGGAGGCGAGGTCGCCCGCCGAAGAAGTCGCGCGCTTTCGGTTTCAGTGTGTTGTGCTGGCTGGGGATTGCGACAGCGGCCATGCGTGGGCGACGGTCGCGCCAGCACTGCGGCGCGACGCTGGCACCGACGAAGCACCAAAGAAGAAGCCGCGGAGACCGCGGCTTCTTTGAGCGCAGGCGCGGCGGCGCGTCAGCCCTTGCGGTAGTCGCGCACGTCGTAGCCGGTATAGATCTGGCGCGGACGACCGATCTTGGCCTCCGGATCGACCTGCTGCTCGAGCCAATGCGCCACCCAACCGGCGGTGCGGCCGATGGCGAACATCACCGTGAACATCTCGGTCGGGATCTTCAGCGCCTTGTAGATGATGCCGCTGTAGAAATCGACGTTCGGATAGAGCTTGCGCTCGACGAAGTACTCGTCCTTGAGCGCCGCCTCTTCCAGCTTCATCGCCACTTCCAGCAACGGATCGTCGATCCCCAGCTCGCCGAGCACCTTGTGGGTCATCTCGCGGATGATCTTCGCGCGCGGATCGAAGTTCTTGTAGACGCGGTGACCGAAGCCCATCAGGCGGAACGGATCGTTCTTGTCCTTGGCGCGCAGCACCGCCTTCTCGACGTTCTTCGCATCGCCGATCTCGGCCAGCTGCTTGAGCACCGCCTCGTTGGCGCCGCCGTGCGCCGGACCCCAGAGCGCGGTGATGCCCGCCGCGACCGAGGCGTACGGATTGGCGCCGGTGGAGCCGACCAGACGCACGGTCGAGGTCGACGCGTTCTGCTCGTGGTCGGCGTGCAGGATGAACAGCAGATCCATCGCCTTGGCGACCACGGGGTTGAGCTCGAGCGGCTCGCTGGGCACCTCGAACATCATGTGCAGGAAGCGGTCGACGTAGCCCAGGCTGTTGCGCGGGTACCGGATCGGCCAGCCGATCGAATAGCGGTAGGCAGCGGCGGCCAACGTCGGCATCTTGGCCAGCAGGCGGATCGCGGCGAGGCGGCGCTGCTCGGGATCCTGCAGATCCAGCGTGTCGTGGTAGAACGCCGACATCGACGCCACCGACGCGGCCAGCATCGCCATCGGGTGCGCATCGTGGCGGAAGCCCTGCAGGAAACACTTGAGCGACTCGTGCATCATCGTGTGATGCGTGACCTCGTGCTCGAAACGCCCGAACTCGTCCTTGGACGGCAGTTCGCCGTTCATCAGCAGATAGGCCACTTCCAGGAAGCTGGAATGTTCGGCGAGCTGCTCGATCGGGTAGCCGCGGTACAGCAGTACGCCCTGGTCGCCGTCGATGTAGGTGATCGCGGACTTGCAGCTGGCGGTGGCGGTAAAACCGGAATCGTAGGTGAAGCAGCCCGTTTCCTTCGGCAGCTTCGAGATGTCGATGCAGGGGTTGCCGAGCGTGCCATGCAGGACGGGCAGCGTCACCGACTTGCCGGCGGCATCGAGCGTGACCTGTTCGAGCTTGGAATTGGTATCGGACACTGAAAAAGACTCCTCGTTTCCCGGAGCGGCGGATGCTCCGGTGGGGCGGGCGCGGCGCTTGCCGCAACGCGTCAATTATCGCATAGCCCCCCGCGACACGCGGTCGCTGGGTTGCGGGAACGTCGAACACGACGACGCCCACCGCACCTGGAGATGCGATGGGCGTCGCGCACAAACGGCGACGGCCGCCAGCTGGCGGCCGCCTGCGCACACCGGACGCGTCGCGCGGGCGACGCGCGGCCCGGTTACTGCTTCGCGTAGCGCTTGCGGAACTTGTCGACGCGACCGCTGGTGTCGATGATCTTGTTCTGGCCGGTGTAGAACGGATGCGTGGCCGAGGACACGTCGATCTTGACCAGCGGGTATTCGTTGCCGTCGTCCCACTGGATCGATTCCTTCGCGGTGGCCGCGAGGGTCGAGCGGGTGAGGAACTTGAAATCCGAAGTCACGTCCTGAAACACGACTTCGCGGTAATCCGGATGGATGTCGGCCTTCATGGCGGCACCAGTTTGCGCAGGGAAAGAGCGGCATTATAGCCGCTGCCCGGACCGCCCGGCAAGGGCGCCCGTCGGCGGGCGCCAGGACGGGCTCAAGCCGCCTGCAGCGCCTCGCGGACCAGGGCGTGGAAGCGCACGCGGTCGTAACGCATCAGGATCGTGGCATTGTCCGGCCGTCCGAGTTGGCGCTGCCAGTCGACGATCGTCGCCCCGCGGGCCGGCCCCTGGTCGAGCACCACGTCCACCGGTCGGGCGACGGTCTCCAGCACGCCGTCGGGCGCGAGCACCCAGGCCATCGCCAGCGCATCCGCACTGTGCCACTCGTCGCCGCGGCGGTCGGCCGACCACTCGCGCGTCTTGCGCGAGATGGCTTCGTAGAAGTCCGCACGCGTGCCGCCCGCCCGCATCCACGCCAGTACCTCGTCGTGCGGCAGGCCATGGGCCACTGTGGCCTCCCAGTCCGAGAGCTCGAACGCCGGGAACGCGTCGAACACGAGCTTCGCCGCCTCAGGATCGAAGTAGACGTTGAACTCCGCGCTCGGCGTGATGTTGCCGTGCCCGGTGACTGCACCGGCCATCGTCACAAAGCGCGCCACCCGCGAGGGCAGCGTCGGATCGAGCTTGAGTGCAAGCGCGATGTTGGTCAGCGGCCCCAGCGCCACCAGCACCAGGCTGCCTGCGTGCACATGCGAGAGCCGGAGGATCGCCAGTGCGGCATGTTCGTCCTGCAGGCCGTGCGATGCCGGCGCGTAGCCGATGTCGCCGAAGCCGTCGTTGCCGTGTACGTAGGCCGCGTCCGGCGCAGGGTGCAGCAGCGGCGAGGCGCTGCCGGCATAGACCGGCACGTCGGAGCGCCCGACCAGCTCGCACAGCTTCAATGCGTTGGCCGTGGTGTGGTGCAGGCCGACGTTGCCGGCCGCGATCGTCAATCCGACCACCTCATGCGCGCGATCGTTGAACGCGAGCAGCAGGGCCAGGGCGTCATCGACCCCGGGGTCGGTGTCGATCAGCAGGGGAATACGGGCATCCATGCCGCATTATCCCCATCGCAGCCGCGCACGGCCAGCCGCGACGAACGGCGTCAGTCAGGGGACCGCGGCAGTGGCCCGGCGCTGCACCAGGACCTCGACGCGGCGATTGGGCGCCAGGCACGCGATCTCGTCCGCGCCGCGCAGGCCCTCGCAGGCAACCAGCGGCTCGCGACTCCCGCGGCCGTCGACCGAGATCCGCGCCGCTGCGCCGCCGCGCTGTGCGAGATGGTCGCGCACCGCCTCTGCCCGCCGGCGCGAGAGCGCATCGTTGGCAGCGGAGCGGCCGATCCTGTCGGCATGGCCGACGATCTCGATCGCCTCGCTGCCATCGAGCGCACCGGCGCGCT
Source organism: Luteimonas sp. TWI596 (assembly GCF_039674105.1). Taxonomy (NCBI): domain Bacteria; kingdom Pseudomonadati; phylum Pseudomonadota; class Gammaproteobacteria; order Lysobacterales; family Lysobacteraceae; genus Luteimonas; species Luteimonas sp. TWI596. The sequence goes on along the minus strand of NZ_JBDJMU010000021.1, from coordinate 50,253 downwards.
CGATCAGCGCATCGAGCGTGCGCCGGCCCAACGGCGTCAACTCGGCGCTGGCGAAGACGAACGTGGTATCGGCCGACAGCAGCGCGACCCGCTCGCCTGTGGTGGAGACACCGCCCCCGATCTGGGCATCGCGCGGCCGGGTCCGCTCGGCGCAGGCGGCAGGCATCCAATGCAGGTCGCGCGCCACACCGGCCTTGTCGAAACGCAACTTGAGCTGGCAACGCGCCGTCTGGCCATCCACCTCGCGGAAATTCAACACGTAGTCCCACTCGCGCACGCCGAACACGCCCTCGGAGAAATGCGGGGGGCCGAGCAACGCGTAGAGCTGGTCCTTGCTCAGCCCGGGCGCCAGCGGCTGCAATGCACCGACCGTGGGGTAGATGCCGCCAAGCGGCTTCGCCGAGGCGGGATCGGGGAATCGTGGCGCCTCGTCGACGTCGCCAGTCGAGGCGCAGGCAGCGAGTCCGGCGACGAGAACCACTGCGCAGAGGCGGACGGAAAAACTCGGGATCGAATGCATGCTGGGTCTCCTTGAACCGCATTCCAGGCAAACGGCCCCGTCCGTGGACGGGGCCGCTGCAATCACCACTGCAGGCCGGCGCCCATCGTGAAGCCGACGTCGTTGACGGTGTTGGTCGTACCGCTGAACTTGTAGACCCAGCGACCATTCTCCGAGACCGTCGTGATGCCGACCGCGAGACCGGCCTCGCGCTCGTACCCGCTCACGGCGGCCGCGACCATGCTCTTGCCGGGCATGTAGGCCTGCGGCAGGCCCGCCACCGCCATGGCGGCCGCCACACCGGCGCGGTACCCGCGATCGATCTCCCAGATGTCGGACTGCATCTGCCCCACACGCATGTCGGTGTAGGCGTTCGCCTCCCCGATTGCACGACCGATCCCGGCGTTGAGCTGATTGACGTTGACCGCGTCGGTGCCGGCGGTACCGGCCCGCACGTTGCGCACCAGCACTTCGCCGCCGCCCCGGTTGAGCGTGATCTGGGTCGGATTGGCGCTGCCGTCGGGATTGGTGTCGTAGCGCACGGTTCCCTGCTCGGACGCGCGCAACTGCGACACGTTGACCGCATCGGTGTCCTGGGTGCCGGCCGCGACGTTCACCACTTGGCGCTCGCTGCCTGCGCTGCCGACCGAGACTGTCCCGGCGCGATCGGCGACCGAGCCCTGGCCCAACGCGACCGCACCTTGCGCAGTGTCGGTGACAGTCGCGCCCTGGCCGATCGCGGTGCCGCCGCTTGCCGCGACCGTGCTGCCCTCGCCTACCGCGACGGCCTCGCTCGCCGCCGCCTGCACGGTGGCGTTGGCGCCGACCGCCGTGCTGTTGTCGGCATGGACCTTGGCATTGCCGCCGATCGCGGTGTCGTGATCACCGGCCGCGTGGCTGTCGCCACCAATGGCGGTGCCGTAACGCCCGCCGTGGCTCGCGTTGCTGCCGATCGAGACGCCGCGCTGGCCATCGGCCATAGCCGCATCATCGCTGCCGTCACGCACACCGTCGACGGCCACCAGCGGATCACCGCCACCGCTGCCAGGCGGCAGGTTGTCGATGCGCGCGTTGACCTGGGTCAGCCCGGTGTCGAGCGCGGCCAGCGCGTCGCCCACCGAGTTGTAGAACGTGCCCTGGATCATGTAGTCCGGTGGCACCAGCCCGCCGAACGGATCGACCGAGGCACCGCCTCCGAAGATCGCCGCCATGCTCGACATGCTCGCGAACATCTGCCCGCCGTTGATGGCCTGCAGGCTGCCGGCCGCGATCTGCCCGGCCGCGAGGTTGTCGATCACGGTACCGCCGCTTCCGCCCAATGTGATCTGCGCCATGTCGGCAGTGTCGTAGCGCACGGCGAATGCATCCAGATCGCCGATTTGCCCCTCCACCGCGCGCAGCTGACGGACATTCGCGGCATCGGTGTCGTCGACGCCATCGGCCACCCCGCTGAGCCGACGCGCATCGCCGTCGACATTCGCAAAGCTCACCTCGTCGCCGCCCGTCTGCCCGCCGACCGTCATCACCAGCGTGCCCGGATCCTGCCGCACCAGACCCTCGGTGCCGTCGAGCAGATTGTTGATCGTCGTGGTGTTGCTTGCCGTGCGCCCGTCGAGGTTGTCCAGCGCCGAGCCCACATCGCCGAAGTCGGTCGTCGTGCCGGTGTCGCTGCCGTCGTCGAGCGTGTACACCGGGCCGGTCACCGCGCCGGTCGTCGGGTCGATCCCGGCGCCGCCGCCCAGCGCTGCGACCACCGGCGACAGCTGGCCGACATTGACCGCCTCATCGGCCGCTACGCCTGCCGCGACATTGCCGATCGCCGTGCCACCGGTCCCGGCCAGCGTCACCCGGCTGTAGTCCGGATTGCCGTCGGCATCGGTGTCGTAGCGCACCGCAGTCGCCCCCAGGTCGCCGACATCGACGACCAGATCGTCGAACGCACCATCCACCGCGTCGAATGCATCGCCGACATTGGTGTAGTTGCCGCCACGGATCACGTAGGTCGGTGCGGAGATCGTGCCGTCGGCATTGACGCCCGCGCCCCCCCCCAGATGGTCGGCCACCGAGCCGGCCACCCCGAACAGCTGCGCCCCGTTGATCGCCTCGGTGCTCGTCGCGCTGACCTCGCCTGCCGCGACGTTGCCGATCGCCGTGCCACCGGTCCCGGCCAGCGTCACCCGGCTGTAGTCCGGATTGCCGTCGGCATCGGTGTCGTAGCGCACCGCCAGCGCACCGAGATCGCCGACCTCGCCGGCGACTTCGCTCAGTTGGCTCATATTGACCGCGTCGGTCGCATCGACACCCGCGGCCACCCCGCTGAGCCGACGCGCATCGCCATCGACATTCGCAAAGCTCACCTCGTCGCCGCCCGTCTGCCCGCCGACCGTCATCACCAGCGTGCCCGGATCCTGCCGCACCAGACCCTCGGTGCCGTCGAGCAGATTGTTGATCGTCGTGGTGTTGCTTGCCGTGCGCCCGTCGAGGTTGTCCAGCGCCGAGCCCACATCGCCGAAGTCGGTCGTCGTGCCGGTGTCGCTGCCGTCGTCGAGCGTGTACACCGGGCCGGTCACCGCGCCGGTCGTCGGGTCGATCCCGGCGCCGCCGCCCAGCGCTGCGACCACCGGCGACAGCTGGCCGACATTGACCGCCTCATCGGCCGCTACGCCTGCCGCGACATTGCCGATCGCCGTGCCACCGGTCCCGGCCAGCGTCACCCGGCTGTAGTCCGGATTGCCGTCGGCATCGGTGTCGTAGCGCACCGCAGTCGCCCCCAGGTCGCCGACATCGACGACCAGATCGTCGAACGCACCATCCACCGCGTCGAATGCATCGCCGACATTGGTGTAGTTGCCGCCACGGATCACGTAGGTCGGTGCGGAGATCGTGCCGTCGGCATTGACGCCCGCGCCCCCCCCCAGATGGTCGGCCACCGAGCCGGCCACCCCGAACAGCTGCGCCCCGTTGATCGCCTCGGTGCTCGTCGCGCTGACCTCGCCTGCCGCGACGTTGCCGATCGCCGTGCCACCGGTCCCGGCCAGCGTCACCCGGCTGTAGTCCGGATTGCCGTCGGCATCGGTGTCGTAGCGCACCGCCAGCGCACCGAGATCGCCGACCTCGCCGGCGACTTCGCTCAGTTGGCTCATATTGACCGCGTCGGTCGCATCGACACCCGCGGCCACCCCGCTGAGCCGACGCGCATCGCCATCGACATTCGCAAAGCTCACCTCGTCGCCGCCCGTCTGCCCGCCGACCGTCATCACCAGCGTGCCCGGATCCTGCCGCACCAGGCCCTCGGTGCCGTCGAGCAGGTTGTTGATCGTCGTGGTGTTGCTTGCCGTGCGCCCGTCGAGATTGTCGAGCGCCGAGCCCACATCGCCGAAGTCGGTCGTCGTGCCGGTGTTGCTGCCGTCGTCGAGCGTGTACACCGGGCCGGTCACCGCGCCGGTCGTCGGGTCGATCCCGGCGCCGCCGCCCAGCGCCGCGACCACCGGCGACAGCTGGCCGACATTGACCGCCTCATCGGCCGCCACGCCTGCCGCGACATTGCCGATCGCCGTGCCACCGGTCCCGGCCAGTGTGATCCGGCCGAAGTTGGGCGCGCCGGTGCCATCGTCGTCGTAGCGGACCGCAAACTCGCCGACGCCATCGACTTCGGCCAGTGCGCCCTGCAACTGGGCGACGTTGACCGCATCGGTGGCCGCGCTGCCCGCCGCGACATTGGTCAGCTGCCGGGCCGCGGTCGCTGTGCCGATCGACACTTCGCCGGCCGAGTTCTGCGCAATCGCCAGCCCCGGCGCGCTGTAGCCTGTCTGCGCGCCGCGCACAGTGACCGAGTCGGCGCCCAGCGCGACACTGTTGGCGTGCACCGAGTTGGCGTTCGCACCAAGGATGGTCTGCCGGTCCGCCGTGCCCGACGCGTTGTGGCCGATGACCACCGCATTGCCGAGCCGTGCGGCGTAGTTGCCGTCCGGACCGCCCGTCCAGCCCAGATCGGCTGCCGAGACCGCCGGCAGCGTGTGGCTGGCATTGGTACCCATGACCACCGTATTGGAACCGTTCGCGCCGGCACCGTCACCGATGATGATCTGGTAATCCTGCGCGGGCAACGTGTCCCAGGTGTAGGTGCCGAGCACGCCGGGGATGCACACGCCGATGCCGGCGACCAACTCACAATCCGGATCGTTGTTCTGGCCGGCGTAGTTGCCGACCGGCACGTTGATGTAGCTGCCCGAACTGGCGCGGCCGATGATCGTGGTGTGGTCGGCCGGACGGTTGCCGTTGAGGTCGAGGACATCCGGGATCACCAACAGATCGGTGCCGAACAGGGACACCGACTGGAACGCATAGCTGAAGTTCTCGCGCGCGATGGACAGGCATTCGTCGGGCAGCAGCGTGCCATTGCCCAGCAGTCCGCAGGCGCGGTACTGGTTGGAGACCGGCAGCAGGAAATTGGTCAGGTGCTGCACCAGCCCAGGCAACGTGCCGCCGGTCAGACCACCTGGATCGATCACACCCATCGGAGACACGCCACCGGCGACGGCCCGCGTCTGGCCGATCGTCGCGACATTCGACCAGACCGGCAACGCGCCGCCCGCCAACACGCGCTCGTTCTCGTCGAGATGGCGCTCGACGAGCTCGGCGATCCGCTCCGCGTCTGTCGACGACGACGCGCCGGTCCGCTCCTGGGCATCCGCGGCCGCGATCGCCGGAACACAGGCGATCGCCAGGACGATGGCCCGCACACGACGTCCGTCGCGGACGCGCCGGTCGGCCAACTCGGAGGCGACGACATAGGCACCGAGCGCACGGTTCCAGATCCTGCAAAAGACCTTGTTCATCCCGCTTCCCCTCTTGTTCGTGAGGGATCAAGGGAACAGCGCCGGTCAGCGATTGGGAATCAGACGATTCTCAAAAGCTCGCGCCTCTGGACGCACTGCACGGCGCCAAGCATCGATCGCGTCTTCGCGTCGAGTCGATGACGGTGATTTCCGCAGGCAAGCGCATGCATCCAGCGTCGCCGATTGGCGCGCCGGCCTCGGCCCGCATCGCTTCTGCTCAGCGGGCCAAGCCGCTGGACAGCGCGTAGGCGTAGAGCTGGCTGTGGTTGTCGAGACCGAGCTTGCGCATCGCATCGCTCTTTTGTCTGCTGACAGTCTTGACGCTGCGCGAGAACGACAGCGCGATCTCACTGACCGATTTGCCGCTCGCGAACAGGCGCACAACCTCCGCCTCCTGCCGCGACAACGGTGCACACTGTCCACTGCCCGCCGTGGCATCGAGCAGACGCTTGATCGTTCGACTGAGGTAGCGCCTGCCCTGCGCTGCGTGTCGGATCGCGGCCGGCAGTTCGTCAAGCGCGCCGGATTTGTCGACGATCGCGTGTACGCCCAGTTCGAGCATCGCGCGCAGGAGCGGCGGATTGCGAACTTCGCTAAATACCGCCACCCCGATGCCGGGAAAGCGCGTCCGCAACTGTCCGAGCAGACGAAGCCCGTCGCCGGCGCGGGCATCGCCCCCCGGCATCGAGAACTCCGTGACCACGACGTCGCAGTCCATCCGCGTCTGCAGCATCCACAACAACGTGTGGGCACCGGTCGCCTCGCCGGTCATCCTCATGCCCGAGTCCGGCGCCTGGACCACCGCGCGCATGCCGGCCAGCACGATCGGTCGCTCGTCGGCTGCATAGACCCGGATCGCTTCCTTCAACAGTGCCATTCCCTAGCCCCCATCTGCGACGCTGACACGCCGCATGCCCGGGACGGTACTGCGCACCGAAGTGGTGATCGAATGAAGATTGTCTATTCATGCAGCTGACTGGGCGAAAAAATGAGACAGCCATCGAAAAAAATGGGCGTCATGCTGCCGCGTAGCGCGCCGCGCCCCCGATCCAGCGCGCGACCAGCCGATCCGCGCACTGCGGATCGATCCGCAGCAATGCCTCCCCAAGGCGATGCACGAGCGGCAGCAGATCGGCGTCGCGCGCCAGATCGGCGAGACGGAACTCGGCCAAGCCGGTCTGGCGCGTGCCCAGCAGTTCGCCAGGCCCCCGCAAGGCCAGGTCCTTCTCGGCAATCACGAACCCATCGCCGGTCGTGCGCATCGTGTCGAGCCGTTCGCGTGCGGTGCGCGAGAGCGGCGGCTGATACAGCAGCACGCAGCTCGACGCCGCGCTGCCGCGCCCCACGCGCCCGCGCAACTGATGCAATTGCGCCAGCCCCAATCGCTCGGCGTTCTCGATCACCATCAGCGAGGCATTGGGCACATCCACACCCACCTCGATCACAGTGGTGGCGACCAGCAGATCGCTGTGACCGTCCTTGAACGCACGCATCGCGGCCTGCTTCTCTGCCGCCCGCAAGCGACCGTGCACGAAGCCGATCCGCAGGCCCGGCAACGCCGCTGACAACTGCTCGAACGTCGTCTGCGCGGCCTGCGCCACGACCTCGTCGGATTCGTCGATCAGCGTGCAAACCCAGTACGCCTGCCGGCCCTGGGCGCACGCGGCGCGCACGCGTTCGATCAGTTCGGCGCGTCGCCCGGCGCCGAGCACCACGGTCTGCACCGGCGTGCGCCCGGGCGGCAGCTCGTCGATCGCCGAAACATCGAGATCGGCGTACGCCGCCATCGCCAATGTGCGTGGAATCGGCGTGGCGGTCATCACCAGTTGATGCGGCACGCTGCCCGCCTGCGCCCCCTTGTCGCGCAGCGCCAGGCGCTGGTGCACGCCGAAGCGGTGCTGCTCGTCGACGATCGCCAGTGCCAGGTCGTGGAACTCGACCGCCTGCTGCATCAGCGCATGGGTGCCGACCACCAGTTGCGCGACGCCCGCGGCGATGTCGGCCGCGGCGGCCGCACGCGCACGCCCGGTGACCTTGCCGGCGAGCCAGGCGACGCGAACACCCAACGGCGCGAGCCAGGCAGACAGGTTGCGGAAATGCTGCTCGGCGAGCAATTCGGTCGGCGCCATCAGCGCCGCCTGGCGGCCCGAGTCGATCGCCGCCAGCGCGGCCAGCGCCGCGACGACAGTCTTGCCGCTGCCCACGTCGCCCTGCACCAGCCGCAGCATCGGACGCGGCCGTGCGAGATCGCGCACGATCTCGGCGTGGACGCGGCGCTGGGCACCGGTCAGCGCAAACGGCAGGCCGGCCTGCATCGCGGCCGCGAGCGGCCCGGGGCGCAACACCGGCGCACGATGCGCCTGCAACGCGATCCGCTGCCGCCGCAGGCTCAGGTGATGGGCGAGCATTTCCTCCAGCGCAAGCCGCCGCTGCGCCGGATGGCGTCCGGACAGCAGCGCGCCCAGATCCACATCCGGCGGCGGGCGATGCACGGTCAGCAGCGCCTCGCGCAAGGTCGGCAGCGCGAGTCCGGCGAGCATGTCGGCCGGCATCAGTTCCAGGGCGTCGTCGTCGGGCAAGCGGTCGAGCGCATGCCCGATCATGCGGCGCAGCGTCGCCGGCCCGATGCCCTCGATGGCGGGATAGACCGGATCGAGCGCGTCTTCGACCACTGACTCGGCGGCATCGCCGACGACCCGGTAGCTGGGATGAACGATTTCCAGGCCGTGCTGCCCCGGCCGCGGCGTGCCGTAGACGCACAGCTGCGTGCCGACCGCGAACTGCGCCAGCTGGGCCGCGCGGAAATGGAAGAAGCGCAGCCCCAGCGTCGCCCCCGATCCGTCGCCGATCGCGACACGCAGCATCGGACGCCGGCGGAACGCGCGCTCCACCGCCTCGACCCGACCCTGTACCTGGGCCGGTACGCCGCCGCGCAGCGCGCGGATCGGCACGACCCGGGTCCGATCTTCGTACTGGCGCGGCAGGTGCAGCCACAGGTCGCCGACCGTGGCCAGCCCGCGTGCAGCCAGCTTGTCGGCGACCTTCGGGCCGACGCCGGGCAGCGTCGAGACCGACGCGGCGCCGGCAGCGGCGAGCGCCGGCCTGTTCATCTGCGCGGCACGCCTGGGATCAGGCGAGCACCATCACCGCATCGACCTCGAAGCGCGCGCCCTTGGGCAGCGCCGGCACTTCGATCGTCGAGCGTGCGGGATACGGCGCGTCGAAGTAGTCGGCCATCACCGCATTGACCTGCGCGAACTCGCCCAGATCGGTAACGTACAGGCCCACGCGCACGATGTCGGCCATGCTGCCGCCGGCCGCTTCGGTCACGGCCTTGAGGTTGTCGAATGCGCGGCGTGCCTGCGCCGAGATGTCGCCCTGGACAATCTCCCCAGTCGCCGGATCGAGCGGAATCTGCCCGGAGAAGTACACGGTGTCGCCGGCACGGACGGCCTGGGAGTACGGGCCGATCGCGGCGGGTGCGTCCTGGGTGCTGATGGGCGTGCGGGGCATGGCGGAACTCCGATGGATGATCCGGCCATTGTAGGGCGATGCCCGTGCGCGGTCGCCCGGACAGCCGCGGCCTACATGCGCTGCACGCCGTGGACGACCGGCAGGCGCCGGGTGCGGCGGATGACATCGGCCAGGTGCTTGCGGTGCTTGACCTCGATCGAGAACCGGATCGCGGCGACCGTGCTGTCGCGCTCGAGGTACTCGACGCCGTCGATGTTGGAGTGCGCACGCGCGATCGCCGCGGCCACCTGTGCCAGCACGCCGGGATGGTTCTCGACCTCGATGCGCAGCGCAACGTTGTAGTCGCCGACGACCTCGCGGTCCCAGTCGATCGCGACCCAGCGCTCGGGCGACTTACGGAACTCGGCGACATTGGGGCAGTCCAGCCGATGCACGACGATGCCGCGTCCGGTGGTGTGGTAGCCCATGATGTCGTCGCCGGGGATCGGCATGCAGCAATTGGCGAACGCGATGACGCCGCGCTCGTCGCCGCGAATCCGGATCGTCTCGCCGGCCCGCGCCGCCGGCCGGTCGCCATCGGTATCGGCATCGTGCTGCGCCAGGGCCGACGCGACCTGCGCCGGCATCCAATTGCCCAGCGCGATGTCGGCCATCAGCTCCTCGAGCCGCGGATAGCGCGCCTCGGCCAGATAGGTGTCGAGCCGTTCCTGCGGCAGCCGGTCGAGCGAGGTGCCCAGGCCCTCCAGCGCGCGGTCGAGCATGCGATGGCCCAGTTGCACTGCGTCCTCGTGCTGCAGTTGCTTGAGCTGGGCACGGATCGCGGTCCGGGCCTTGCCGGTGGCCACGAACTCCAGCCATTGCGGCCGCGGCATCGACGACTTGGCGGTGACGATCTCCACCCGCTGGCCGCTCGCAAGCTGCGTGCGCAGTGGCACCAGCTTGCCGTCCACCCGCGCGGCGACCGCTTGGTTGCCGATGTCGGTGTGCACCGCGTAGGCGAAGTCGAGGGCAGTCGAGTTGCGCGGCAACGACATGATGTCGCCCTTGGGCGTGAACAGGTAGACCTCGTCGGGGAACAGGTCGACCTTGACGTTCTCCAGGAACTCCAGCGACGAGCCGGTCGTGCGCTGGGATTCCAGCAGGCCGGCAATCCACGAATGCGCGCGCGACTGGGCGCTGTTGGGCCCCTCGCCGCCGTGCTTGTAGGCCCAGTGCGCGGCGATGCCGCGCTCGGCGATCAGGTCCATCTCCTCGGTCCGGATCTGCACTTCGATCGGCGCGCCGTAAGGCCCGAACAGCACGGTGTGCAGCGACTGGTAGCCGTTGGCCTTCGGGATTGCGATGAAGTCGCGGAAGCGCCCATCGAGCGGCTTGAACACGGCGTGGGCGATGCCCAGCGCGTGGTAGCAGTCGGCGGCGTTGCCGACGATGATCCGGTAGCCGAACACATCCATGACCTGGGTGAACGTCTTTCCCTCGCCCTGCATCTTGTTGTAGATGCTCCAGGGCGATTTCACCCGCCCCACGAGCCGGTACTGAAGCCCTGCGCTGGTCAGGCGCTGCGCCAGTTGCGCTTCGATGCTCGCCAGCGCCTCGCGCCGCACCAGCGGCTGATTGCGGATGCGCTTCTCGAGCACTCTGTGGCGGATCGGATGCAGCGCATGGAACCCCAGATCCTGCAGTTCGGCCTTGATCCGGTTCATGCCCAGCCGCTGGGCGATCGGCGCGTAGACCTCCAGGGTTTCGCGCGCGATGCGCTCGCGCGAAGGACCGGGCTGCGCGCCGAGCGTGCGCATGTTGTGCAGGCGGTCGGCAAGCTTGATCAGGATCACGCGCAGGTCGCGCGCCATCGCCAGCATCATCTTGCGGAAGCTCTCGGCATCGGCTTCCTGCCGGCTGCTGAAGTTGAGCTTGTCGAGCTTGGTCACGCCATCGACGAGTTCGGCCACCGGCTCACCGAACTGTTCGGCGAGTTGATCGCGCGTGAGCGGCGTGTCCTCGATGGTGTCGTGCAGGATCGCCGCGACCAGCGTCTCGACGTCGACCTTCTGCTCGGCCAGCACTCGGGCCACCGCGACCGGATGGGTGATGTAGGGCTCGCCGGACTTGCGCATCTGCCCGGCATGCGCCGCCGCGCCCACCTCCCATGCACGCCGCAACAGCGCGCGCTGCTCATCGGGCAGATAAAGCGCGGCGCGGTCGAGGTCGCGGACGTAATCGGGCAGCGCGTCGTCGCCGGAAACGTCCGGCGTGACGAGGCTGGCGGGAGGGGCGGGCGTCATCCCGGAAGCCTACGGGCAAGGTCGACGTTTGTGAACCGGGCCGCGCCGCGGACAGGGCCAGCCACCACGCCCCGACAATGGGACGGACAAAACGCAACGACCCCGCTCGAAAGCGGGGCCGTCGACACACCACTGCGCGACGCGGGACGCGTCAGCGCGGCACGATCACAGATCGTCGCCCTTGGCCATGTCCTCGTCGGCGACCACTTCAGCGGCCGCCCATTCCAGCGCCTCGCGCTCCTTGCGCTCGCGCTCGGACTTGTCGACCGCGTCGATGAACGGCTGGTCGATCCGGCGCGCGGCGATCTCGCGCAGCGCCAGGACGGTCGGCTTGTCGTCGTTCTCGCTGTTGTCGAGCTGGGCCTCGACGCCATTGGCGAGCTGACGCGCACGCTTGGCGGCCATCATGACCAGCTCGAAGCGGTTGTCGACGACTTCCAGGCAATCTTCTACGGTGATGCGGGCCATGCGGGCTCCCGGCGACCGGCGCGGGTCGCGCGAATTCGGGGAAAAGGGCCGAGCATGATACGCCCGGGCGGCCCGCCGCGCAAGGCATGCCTCAGCGAATCAACCACTTGCGTAGCGCGGCGCCTGGTCCGCGCGGCTCAATGCCCCGACAGCAGCCTTGCGATGAGCCCGGCGTGGCGCTCGGCCTGACGCTCCCGGCGCAGGCGGCTGGCGCTGAAGATCGCGCACATCTCGGCGACCGCACGATCGAAGTCCTCGTTGACCACCAGGTAGTTGAACTCGTCGTAATGCGACATCTCCTCCTGCGCGGCCGCCAGGCGCTGGGCCATCACCGCCTCGCTGTCCTGGCCGCGCTTGCGCATCCGCTGGTCGAGCGCCTCGCGCGAGGGCGGCAGGATGAAGACGCTGACCGCCTCGGGCACCAGCGCCCGGACCTGCCGCGCGCCCTGCCAGTCGATCTCCAGCAGGACATCCTTGCCGGCGGCCAGTTGCGGTTCCACCGACTGCCGGGCGGTGCCCTTCCAGTCGCCGTGCACCAGCGCGTGCTCGAAGAACTCGCCCGCCTCGATCATCTGCTGGAAAGTGTCCTTGCCGACGAAATGGTAGTGCTCGGCGTGGCGCTCCCCCGGACGTGGCGGGCGCGAGGTGAACGAGATCGACAGCGCAATGTCCGGATCGCGCGACAAGCAGGCGTTGACGATGCTCGACTTGCCGGCGCCCGACGGCGCCGCGACGATGAACAGCGTGCCGCGCATGGGCGCCGCGGCGGTCTGGGGTGCGGGTTCGCGATGAGTCACGCCTGGCTCCGGCGCCCGGAAAGCCGCGCATCGTACCGCTTTACGTGCCGGCCCGTCGCGGTGCGCAGGCCAGGGCACACCTATCAGCGGCCGGCCGGGCATTGGAGCCGGAGTCGAACGAGGGGGCGGGTTCCTCCAATCGATTTTGCCCGGCGCATGGGATAGCGTCGGAGACGAACCGCGCGGGGAGCGCGGAACGGCGGCGCGATGGACACTGCATTGGAGACCTGGTTCCAGCGCGAGATCCTGCCTCACGAGGCCGCGCTCGTCCGCTTCCTGGCACGCAAATGGGTGCACCCCAACGAAGTGCAGGACATCCGGCACGACATCTACATCCGGGTCCTGCTGGCCGCCGAACGTCAGCGCCCGCACTCGCCCAAGGCATTCCTGTTCGACGTGGCGCGCAAGCTGCTGGTGGACCGTGTGCGCCGCGAGCGCATCGTGGCCTTCGACCTGTTGGCCGACGTGGACAGCCTGAATGTGCTGATCGATGAACTGTCGCCGGAGCGGCGCGCCGCCGGCCGCGAACAGATGCACCGCCTGTCGACCCTGTTCCGACGCCTGCCGCCACGCTGTCGTCAGGTCGTGTGGATGCGCCGGATCGAGGATCTTCCGCAGAAGGAAATCGCCCGCCGCTTGGGGATCGCCGAAGCGACCGTCGAAAAACACCTGATGCGCGGCATCGCCTTGCTGGCCGAGGCGCTGTACGGCAAGTCCGCCGACAACCGCGACACCGACGACACGTGGACAAGGATGGCAACGCGTTATGGGCGATAGGGAACGCGACGAGCAGGCCGCGGCCGCCTGGCTGCTGCGGCAGGACAACGGCCCCTGGAGCGAGCGCGACGCCGCCGAGCTCGAGACCTGGCTGGCGCAGTCGGCGGGCCACCGCGCGGCCTACTACCGCTTCAAGGGCGCCTGGCAGGAAGTGGGCCGGCTGCAGGCGCTGCTGGGGCAAGCCGGCACCGCGCCGGAACCGGTGCGCGCCGCGGCGCCGCCCAACGTCGAGGTCCGCACACGGCGCCGGCGCCTGCCCGGTCTGGCGCTCGCGGCCAGCGTGGCCTGCGTCCTCGGCCTGGCCGCGCTGGTGCAGTTGTCCTGGTCGCGCGGGGACGTCTACGCCACCCGCATCGGCGCGCTGGAGGCCGTCGCGCTGCCGGACGGCTCGCGGCTCACGCTCAACACCGACAGCCGCCTGCGCGTCGACATGGCCGGCGACGACCGGCGCGTGCGCCTGCGCCAGGGCGAAGCCTTCTTCGAGGTGGCCAAGGATCCGACCCGGCCGTTCGTCGTCGAGGCAGGCGACACGCGGATCATCGCGGTGGGCACCGCGTTTTCGGTGCGGCGCGACGGCGACGACGTACAGGTCGTGGTCACCGAGGGCCGCGTCCGGATCGAAACCGCAGGTGGTCCTGACGAGGTGCTGCAAGCCCCCCTGCTGGAGGCGGGCATGGCGGCGCGCACACAGGGCGATGCGGTGCTGGTGCGTGCGCGCTCGCCGGTGGAGCTCGCCCAGGACCTGAGCTGGCGCACCGGTCAGTTGGTCTTCCGCGACACCCCGATGGCCGAAGCGATCGCAGAGTTCAATCGCTACAACGCCCGCAAGCTGGTCGTCGAGGATCCGGCGGTCGGCGCACTGCGCGTGGGTGGCATCTTCCGCGCCACCGAACTCGATGCGTTCGTCAGCCTGATCCAGCAAGGCTTCCCGGTCCAGGCCCGGACCGAAGACGACCGCATCGTGCTGACCGCGCGCCAGTGACGCGCAACACCGGCGCCTCGATGGCGCCCACTTACCGGAATGTCCGCGATCGTTCGACTTCCTAAGCTGGCGGCCCCGTTCCGGGCCCGAGACCGAGACCTCATGCCGAGATTCGAACCAGGCCGCGACGCGCACGCGACCCCGCGCGCGTCCGATGCCGAAGGGGGCCGCGCCGCCCTGCGCGCACGTCGGTCGCTGCGCGCGCTGGCGTTACGCGTATCGATCGGCATCTGCATCGCGATGGCCTGCGCGCTGCCGCTGCAGGCGCGCGACGGCGCGCCGTCCGCGGCGCAGGTCGTCGACCTCAAGGAGGTCAGCGATCCGCAGATCAGCCCTGACGGCAGCACCATCGCCTACACGGTGGAGACGCCGCGCCCGGCGGGTGCGTCGAACCTGCGCCGCATCTGGCGTGTGGCCAGCGACGGCCGCAGCGCATCGGTGGAACTCGCTGCGCCGGACGCCGCCGCCGACCGGATGCCGCGCTGGTCGCCCGACGGCACGCGCCTGGGCTTTTTATCCACACGCGCCGCGCCGGACGTGGATACGACGGCACCGCGAGCATCGAGCCAAGTCTGGGCCACGGCCGCAGACGGCGCGACGCCGCGCCCGCTGACCGCGTCGGCTGGCGACGTCACTGCGTTCTCGTGGTCGACCGACGGCACGCGCGTGGCCTATCTGGCGATCGACCCGCCCGCGCCCGAGCGCGCCGCCCGGCTCGCGCGCAAGGACGACGCAATCCAGGTCGGTCGCGATGCGCAGTTCACGCGGCTGTGGCTGACCGATGCGAACGGCCGCAATGCCCGGGCCCTGACCCCGCCAGACCTGCAGGTCCAGGACCTGGCCTGGTCGCCGGACGGCCGCACGTTCGCGCTGCGGGTCTCCGACGAGGTCGGGCTCGGGGCCATGTGGTACCGCTCGCGGGTCGTGCTGATATCGGCCGAGGACGGCGGCGTGCTGGTCACGGTCACCGCGCGCGCCTCCGGCGGGCCGTTGGCCTGGTCGCCCGACGGCACCCGGCTGCTGTACGGACAGCTCGGCCCGCATGGGCACACCGCCACCCGGATGGTCTATGCCCCCGCTACCGACACCCACGTCGCGCTCGCGACGACCTGGCCCGGCACGCTGCGCACGCTGCAGTGGCGCGAGGACGGCACGCTGGTGGGGATCGGCCTGCGCGGCGTGCGGCCGCAACTGCTGGCGATCGCCCCAAGCGACGGCGAGGTCGTGGAGCTGGTCGAACTGCAGGGGCCAGTCCGCGGCCTGAGCCTGGCACGCAACGGCCGGGTCGCGCTCGCCCATGGCCGTGCGGACCATCCACCCGAGGTCGGCACCCTGTCGGAAGCCGACATGCTGGGCGGCGGGCACGTGACCTGGCTGACCGACACCAATCCGCAGGTGCGCGCCTGGCCGCTGGGCCAGGTCCGCGACCTCGTCTGGACAAGCTCACGCGACGGCCGGCAAATCCACGGCGTGCTCGTACTCCCGTCCGACTGGCGGCCCGGCACGCGCCTGCCGACGCTGGTACAGGCGCACGGCGGGCCGGCCGATGCCTGGCTGTCGGGCTGGTTGGGGTCCTGGCACGACTGGGCGCAATCGCTGGCCATGCGCGGCTACGCAGTGCTGCTGCCCAATCCACGCGGCTCGTACGGGCAAGGCGACGCGTTCACTTCGCTGGCGCGCGGCGACTGGGGCGACGGTCCATTTCAGGACGTGCTCGACGGGCTGGACGCGCTCCAGGAAGAGGGCATCGCCGACCCCGCGCGCGTGGCCATCGGCGGCTGGAGCTACGGCGGCTACCTGTCGGCCTGGGCGGTCGGCCACAGCGACCGCTTCCGCACGGCGATCGTCGGCGCGGCCGTCATCGATACCGCCGTGATGGCCCTGACCACCGACGTGCCCTACGAGTATCTGCCCGGCTACTTCGGCAACGTGCTCGAACAGCGCGCCCTCTACGACCGCAACTCGCCGATCCGCAGCGCCCAGCACGTTACGGTGCCGGTGCTGGTGCTGCACGGCGAGGACGACCGGCGCGTGCCGATCTCGCAGGGCGAGCAGTTCCATCGTGCGCTGCTGGTCAACGGCACGCCGGTGGAGATGGTGCGCTATCCACGCGGGCCGCACTGGTTCGAGGCACGCGAGCACGAACGCGACGTGCTCGAGCGCGTACTGGACTGGCTCGACCGCCATCTCTAGCACCTCGATGGACCCCGCGCGTCGCACGCCTCACGGCGCCGCGATGCATCGACGCGCAGATCGATAGCCGGAAAGCGCGCCGTCGTTCGACTCCACTGGCAGCGGCCCCTTCCGGGCCGGGCACGGGGACGCACATGATCCAGGGGCGGCTTGCATGCCGGTGACACGGCGCACGGCATTGAAGATGGGGGCCGCCGCAGTGGCGGCGTATGCGGCCGGCGGCGCCGGCGCGGTGTTCGCACGGCCAAGCGATGATGTGCTGGATCTGTCCGCCGTGGACCTCGCAGCGGCGATCCGCAAGCGCAGCGTCTCGGCGCGCGACACGATGACCGCTTATCTCTCGCGACTGTCGGCGCTCAATCCACGCTTCAACGCCATCGTCTCGTCGGTCGATCCCGACCTGCTGCTGCGGCAGGCCGCGGCGCAGGACGAGGACGCGGCGAAGGGGCGCTTCCACGGGCCCTTGCACGGGTTTCCGCACGCGGTGAAGGACACCGCGCCGGTGCGCGGCATGCGCAGCACGCAAGGCTCGCCGCTGCTGCGCGACAACGTGCCCGCGGCCGACTCGCTGATGGTGTCGCGGATGCGCAACGCCGGTGCGATCTTCACCGGCAAGACCAACGTGCCGGAGTTCGCGCTCGGCTCGCACAGCTACAACCCGGTGTTCGGCGTGACCCGCAACGCCTACGACCCGCGCAAGTCGGCCGGCGGCAGTTCCGGCGGCAGCGCCGTCGCGCTCGCGCTGCGGATGACGCCGCTGGGCGACGGCAGCGATTTCGGCGGCTCACTGCGCAATCCGGCGGGCTGGAACAACGTGTTCGGCTTCCGGCCGTCCTTCGGGCGTGTGCCGTCCGCCCCGTCCAGCGATGTCTTCAGCCAGACCTACGCCACCTCCGGACCGATGGCGCGCACCGTGGCCGACCTCGCGCTGATGCTCTCGGTCCAGGCCGGCGCCGATCCCCGTGCACCGTTTTCGCTCAAGGACGATCCGGCGATCTTCGCCCAGCCGCTGGCACGCGACTGGACCGGCCGGCGGATCGGCTGGCTGGGCGATCTGGGCGGCGCACTGCCGATGGAGGCCGGCCTGCTCGAGGCCTGCGAGCGCGCGCTCTCGGCGTTCCAGGCCATCGGCATGCGCGTGGACCCGGTCACGCTCGACGAACCGGCCGAGACGATGTGGCGCACCGCCGTGACGCTGCGTCACCTGTCGGTGGGTGACGACCTGCGCGCCTACGCCGCCGATCCGGCCAAACGCGCGATGATGAAACCCGAGGCCCTGTGGGAGGTCGAGGGCTTCAAGCAACTCACGCCCGAGCGCATCGCCGATGCGCAAGCCGGACGCACGCGGATCTACGAAGCATTCCGCAAGGCGTTCGAGCAGTTCGACTTCCTGGTGCTGCCCACCGCGCAGGTGTTCCCGTTCGATGTCGAGCAGCACTGGCCACGCGAGATCGCCGGCACGCCCATGGACAGCTATCACCGCTGGATGGAGGTGACGTTGCCGGCGACGATGGCGGGCCTGCCGGCGCTTGCGGTACCGGCGGGCTTCGGTGGACCCGATCAGCTGCCGCTCGGCCTGCAGATCATCGGCCCGACGCATGCCGACCTGGCCGTACTGCAGGTGGCGCACGCCTACGAACAGGCATCGCCGTGGATCGCAACGCGACGTCCGCCCGCGTTGGGCACCGATGCCTGATGTCCATCGCCCGGCCGGGCGACAGAAGTCTGCACACAGATGCGTTGCCGGAAGCACCGCGCCCGCTCGACGTTCCAATCAACGGCTCGACATCGAGCCGATTCCCGGGAAGGCCATGACACGTTCGAATCGTCCGCGTTACCGCCTCATCCATGCCGCCGTTCTCGCTGCATTGTCGGTCCTGTCGAGCTCGGCGGCGATCGCGGCCGAGCCCCGCCAGGTGGAGGTCGCCGCGGGCGACCTTGCAGAGGGCCTCGACACGCTGGCCAGACAGTTCGGCGTCAATGCGATCTATCCGGCGCGCCAGGTCAGAGGCCTGCGCACCGAAGGCGTCAACGGCCTGCTGGAACCGCGCGCTGCATTCGAGGCGCTGCTCCGGGGCACGGCGCTGGACGTCACCGAAGAGAACGGATCGATCCTGATCCGGCTGCCGGACGACGGCGCCGGGACATCCGGCGCGGCCGTCGGCGCGACGTCGGGCAATGCGGCAACCAATCTCGACACAGTGCAGGTCCGGGCCTCGTCGTCCCGGCTCGACCGCCCCGGCTTCGACGCGCCCACGCCGACCACGAGCCTCAGCGCGCAGGACCTGGGCATCGGCGCGCGGCCCAACATCGCCGCCGCCCTCAACGACCTGCCCCAGTTCCGCGCTGGCGTGTCGCCGCAGACCACCGGCACCAATACCGACGCCGGGTCGGCGCCCGTCGACCTGCGCGCGCTCGGCGTCAACCGCACGCTGGTGCTGATCGACGGCCGCCGCTTCTCCAGCACCAACGACCTCAACACCATTCCCACGATCATGGTGCAGGGCGCGGACATCGTCACCGGCGGCGCCTCGGCCGCATGGGGTTCGGGCGCAGTCAGCGGCGTGGTCAACATCGCCATCGACCGGACCTTCGTCGGCACCAAGCTCGGCACGCAGTTCGGCATCTCCGACCGCGGCGACGCCAACGAGCGGCGCTTCGAGGCCGCCTTCGGTCGCGAGCTGTTCGGCGGCCGCGGCCACTTGGTGCTGGGCGCCGAGTTCCTCGACAACGACGGCCTGGTGCCCAGGTCGCGCCGGCCGGATGTCGCCGGTTGGGCGACACTGCCCGACGGCAACGGCCGCTTCGTGCTCACCCACGGCGTGTCGATCGCCGACGCCGCCTATGGCGGCCTGATCCTGTCGGGCGCGCTCGCCGGCCAGGCCTTCGAGCCGGACGGATCCTTGCGTCCGTTCGAGTACGGGCGCGTGGTCGGCACGCAGATGGTCGGCGGCAACGGCCCGAGCGCGGACCACTTCAGCCCGCTGGTCACGCCGCAGCGGCGCTACAGCACGATGGGCACCGCGTATTTCGACCTGACCGACGACACCCGGCTCACGCTCGATGTCCGGCATTCGCGGATGTACAACGACTATCCCTGGTTCGGCGACCACAACCGTGGCAGTACGCGCCTGCGGATCTCGGCCGACAACGCGTTCCTCCCCACGCCGGTGCGCGATGCGCTGGCCGCGGCCGGCGAGTCGTCGTTCCAGATGGGCCGGTTCAATTCCGACTTTGCGTACGCGACGATCGACTTCCAGCGCAAGACCACCGAAGCCACGCTGGCGATCGACGGCGCGCTCGGCGCTGGCTGGACATGGCGCTCGTACTACACGCATGGCGAGTACCGCCAGGACATGCGCAACCCGGGCTTCCTGCTGCGCGACAACTACGCGCGCGCGGTCGATTCGGTGCTCAGTCCCACGACCGGCCAACCGATCTGTCGCGTGGCCCTGACCGATCCGACCACCGATTGCGTGCCGATCAATCTGTTCGGCAGTGGGGCGCCGTCGGCCGAGGCCATCGCCTACGTCACCGGCGCGCCCACGCAGGAGACGCTGATCAAGCTCGATGCTGGCGGCCTCAGCCTGCACGGCGACCCCTGGACCCTGCCCGCCGGTGATGTCTCGGTCGCGCTCGGCGTGGAAGCGCGCCGGGAGTGGCAGCAGAGCACCGCAGGCGCGCTCGACGCGGCCGGCGCGTTCCGCTCGTTCAGTCACGCCTCGATGTTCGGCGCCTTCCGCGTCAAGGAGGCCTTCGGCGAGATCCTGGTGCCGCTGGTGCGCGATGTGCCGGGACTCAACAAGCTCGAGTTCAATGCCGCGGCGCGGATCAGCGACTACGACACCACCGGCTCGATCTGGTCCTGGAAGGCCGGCGCAACCAACGAGTTCCTGCCGGGACTGCGCGCACGCGCCACGCGCTCGCGCGACATCCGCTCGGCCAACCTCACCGAACTGTTCACCACCGCGCTGACCGGCTGGAACAACGTCGCCGATCCCATCACCGGTCAGACCGTGCAGGCCCAGGTCATCAGCGGCGGCAATCCCGGTTTGACTCCGGAAGAAGCCGACACCACGACCTTCGGCATCGCCTGGACGCCGCAGTTCACCGAAGGCCTGGACATCTCGATCGACTACTTCGACATCACCATCAACGACGTGATCATGTCGCTGGGCGTGCAGGAAGTGGTCAACCGCTGCGCACGCGGCAACCAGGTGCTGTGCGGCCGCATCACCCGGAATGCGAACGGCAGCATCGAGCTGATCCGCTCCACGCCCGTCAATCTCGCGCAGTACAAGACCGACGGCATCGATGCCGAAATCCTCTACACGTTTCCGGCCTCACGGCTCGTGCCCTCGGCCGGCGCGCGGGTGCAATGGCGCGCGCTGGCGACCTGGATCAATGCACTGACCACCGACGACGGCGAAGTCAAGCTGAGCTACGTCGGCTCCCAGGGCTCGGCGTTCTCCGGACCCGGCATCCCGCGACTGCGCGTGACCAATACCCTCGCCTATCGCGGCGACACCTTCGGCGCCAACCTGCGGGCCCGCTACATCTCGTCGGGCAACTACAACTCGGCCGTCGACATCGTCGACAACCACATCGGCAGCGTCACCTACTTCGATTTGGGCATGAGCATGCGGACCGCGGGCTTCACCGATTCGGACCTGGAGCTCTACGCCAACATCAACAACGTGCTCGACAAGGGCCCGCCCGCCTCATCGGCGTTCTCGGCCTACTACGACGTGCTGGGGCGCTACTACTCGATCGGCGCGCGTCTGCGGTTCTGACCCGCGGCGCGGTTTGAACCGGGCGCAATCGCACCGCCCAGCGATCCGATGGAAGGCCGGCCAAATCTCGCGACGGTGTCACGCATGCCGGTCAATCCCCGATTATCGGCCCCGCGCTTTGGTATCCCCACAGACGACACTATGCAAGGCATCGTCCGAGTGAATGCCTATCCGCTCAGACGGGCGAGTGTACGTCCAAGGCCGCCATGACGATCGCCTTCGCCCATTGTGGGGTTTGCGCCAGATCCTCTGGCCTCACTGGGTAGCCAATGCCCTCGCGGTCCATGTCCAAAACAAGCAGCGGTTCAACACGGCCGTCGGCATCGGGCGGTCGACTGTTGTCGTAAACGCGCAGCGTTGCCAGATAGGGAATCAGCGCTATCAGGTTTGCCCTGGACGAATCGTAACGACCGCGGATCTTGTCCTCGGCGATATGGTGGCCACCAGCCGCCACGCGGGCGGCGACGCGCTCGATATGCAGCTCTGCGCTTTCCAGCCCGCAGAACCAGACCGTGACCTCGTGAAGGTTGCAAGCCTCACGCAGCAACTGGGGAATCGTTCTCGCGCCGAGGGTGGTCTCGAACGCATAGTCGGCCCCATTGGCAATCGCTTCACGCAGGCGCCTCACCCCTTCCTGCCACGCCTCGGCGTTCGCCTCATCGGGGGGCCATCCTGCCTCCACCAACGCCTGAGTGAAGGAGTCAGGGTTGAACCAGTTGGCTCCATCCTCCCGCAGCATCGCGCCCAGCAGCGAACTCTTGCCGGCGCCGTTGATCCCTGCCAAAACCAAGATCCGGCCCACAGGCTAGCGCGAGCTTCCCAACGCAATCTTCCTGCCCTTATGAGCAGGCCTACCCAGCACCTTGGACAGTCCCGAGCCGTCCTTCAGCGATGACAGGTGCTCATCGAACCGCAACTGCAACGCCCGCAGCGACTGCGCGCGCAGGTTAGCCCCGGATGCCGCGTTCGCATGCGCGACCAGCCGCTGATACTCGTTCACGTCCACCACAACAGCATCGGGATGGTTGTGGTTGGTGATGACGATGGCTCCGCTCGCGCGCACCTTGCGCATGAGGCTCGGCCACCCCTTCACTTTGACGTCCGCAGCGGGCGTCGTTTGAAGCTGAGCCAAATCCAGAGGGAGTTCCATGCTGGTATCCACCGAGGTGTTGTCGACCAGCACGATACTCCAAATTTCCCAATTTGGGAAAATATCGAAAATTGACCATTCAGCCTGACTGGGCGTGGTCGACTGGATCCGACAATGGCCGGAAATGCGATCACGGGGAGTTCAACCGCTTGCCGAAGATCACGTGCTTGATGAGACAAAACCCACGTTGAACAGCGGACTCATAGGTCTCTTTGGGATGGCATGACATCCTCTCGAAACGCTACTCGATGTTCTGCACCTGTTCGCGGATCTGGTCGATCAGCACCTTCAACTCGATCGCGGCCTGCGAGCTGCGCTTGTCGACCGACTTTGAGCCGAGCGTATTGGCTTCGCGGTTGAACTCCTGCAGCAGGAAATCGAGCCGGCGACCGACCGGCTCGCGCTGCGCGAACACACGACGGATCTCGTCCACATGGCTGTCGAGCCGGTCGAGTTCCTCGTCGACGTCGAGCTTCTGCAACCACAGCACCAGTTCCTGCTCCATGCGGCCCGGATCGACCGGCTGGGCCAGGTCGTCGAGCCGCGCCTGCAGCTTGGCCCGCTGGCCGTCGCGGATCGCCGGCATCAGCGTGCGCACCTGGGCGGCAATTGCGGCGATGCCGTCGACCCGTTCCAGTGTCGCGGCCACGAGCTTGGCCCCCTCGCGCTCGCGCGCGGCGATGAAGCCGTCGAGCACCTCGTCGAGCAGCGCCACCACCTCGACCTGCAACGCTGCCGGGTCCACGCCGCGCGACTGCAGCACGCCAGGGAACTGCAACAGCTCGGTCAGGCTGGCCCGCAATTCAGGAAAGCCGTTGCGCAGCTCCTGCGCCAGTTGGCCGAGCTGGTCGAGCAGCGCGCGGTTGAGCTGCAGCTCGCCGCCGCCCTCGACCGGGCGCAGGCGCAGGCCCAGATCCAGCTTGCCGCGCGAGACGCGCGCGGCAATGCGCTCGCGCAGCACCGGCTCCAGCGCCCGCAGTTCTTCAGGCATCCGCGTGCCCAGCTCCAGGAACCGGTGATTGACCGCGCGCAACTCGCAGCTCAGCGTGCCCCAGGGCGTGGTGCGTTCGCCCGAGGCGAAGGCGGTCATGCTGCGGATCATGGCGGTCCCGAAAATCAAGCTCGATAGAGCGCGGCAGTATGCCTGAAGGGCGCCGGTGCCGAGCCGACGCGAACCGGGGCTTGCGGGGCGGCTGCTAGAATCGCCCCCCGTTTTCCTGCAGCGACCCGACATGTCCGATTCTTCCCGCCCGAGCGGCCGCGCGCCCGACCAACTGCGCGAGGTGCGCTTCGAGCGCGGCTTCACCCGCCATGCCGAGGGTTCGGTGCTGGTGAGCTTCGGCGACACCCGCGTGCTGTGCACCGCCAGCGTCGAAAACCGCGTGCCCGCGTTCCTGCGCGGCAAGGGCGAGGGCTGGGTCACCGCCGAATACGGCATGCTCCCGCGCGCCACCAACACCCGCAACGACCGCGAGGCCGCGCGCGGCAAGCAGGGCGGGCGGACGCTGGAGATTCAGCGGCTGATCGGCCGCAGCCTGCGTGCCTGTGTCGACCGTCGTGCGCTGGGCGAACGCACCATCACCCTCGACTGCGATGTACTGCAGGCCGACGGCGGCACCCGCACCGCCGCGATCACCGGCGCCTATGTCGCGCTGGTCGATGCGATCCGCGTGCTGCAGGCGCGTCGCGAACTCGGCCGGGACCCGGTCCACGGCGCGATCGCCGCGGTCTCGGTGGGCGTCTACCGCGGCGTGCCGGTCCTCGACCTCGACTACGCCGAAGACAGCGACTGCGACACCGACATGAACGTCGTGATGAACGACGGCGGCGGCTTCATCGAGATCCAGGGCACGGCAGAAGGCCACGCGTTCCGTCGCGCCGAGATGGACGCGATGCTGGGCCTGGCCGAAGCCGGGGTCGCCGAACTGGTCGCGCTGCAACGCGCGGCGCTGGCGCGCTGACATGGACGCGTCCACGCGCACGCGCCTGGTGCTGGCCAGCGGCAATGCCGGCAAGCTGGTCGAGCTGCAGGAGATGCTCGCCGACCTGCCGCTGGAAATCGTGCCGCAGCGCGCGCTGGGCGTGGACGACGTGCCCGAAACCGGCACCACGTTCGTCGAGAACGCGTTGATCAAGGCCCGCCACGCCAGCGCCGCCACCGGGCTGCCCGCGCTGGCCGACGACTCGGGCCTGATCGTCGATGCGCTCGGCGGCGCCCCCGGGCTCTACAGTGCGCGCTATGCCGGCACGCCGACCGACGACGCGGCCAACAACGCCAAGCTGCTCGAGGCGCTGCGCGCTGTGCCCGAAGATCGGCGCACCGCCCGCTTCTACGCGGTGATCGTGGTACTGCGCCATGCCGACGATCCGCAGCCACTGATCGCAGAAGGTGCCTGGGAAGGCCGCATCCTGGACGCACCGCGTGGCCACCACGGCTTCGGCTACAACCCGGTCTTCCTCGACCCCGAGCACGGACTGACCGCCGCCGAGATGACGCCCGAGCTGAAGAACCGCCTCAGCCACCGCGCCCGCGCGCTGCTGGCGCTGCGCCAGCGCCTGACCGGTCTGGCATCCTGATCCCGCAGGCACGCCTGCCCGCCCCTGGCGCCGGGCCGCCCGGCCCCCTCCCCCCTACCGGCCGATGCTGATCCCCCCGCCCCTGTCGTTGTACGTGCACCTGCCGTGGTGCGTGCGCAAATGCCCGTACTGCGACTTCAACTCGCACGAGCAACGTGGTGCGCTGCCGTTCGATGCCTACGTCGACGCGCTGCTGGCCGACCTCGATCAGGATCTGCCGCTGGTCTGGGGTCGCACGGTGCACAGCGTGTTCTTCGGCGGCGGCACCCCGAGTCTGTTCCCGGCCGACGCGATCGACCGACTGCTGCAGGGCGCCTCGTCGCGGCTGCGTTTCGCCCCGGGCGCGGAAATCACCCTGGAGACCAACCCCGGCACCGCCGAGCACGGCCGCTTCGAGGACTACCGCCGGGCCGGCGTGAACCGGATCAGTTTCGGCATCCAGAGCTTCGACGATGGTTGCCTGCACCGCCTGGGCCGCATCCACGACAGCGCCCAGGCGTTGGCAGCGATCGCGCTGGCGCGCGAAGCGGGGTTCGACAACGTCAATCTCGACCTGATGTACGCGCTGCCGGGCCAGACGCTGGCGATGGCCGAGGACGACATCGCGCGCGCGATCGCCCTGGCACCGGCGCACATCTCGCACTACCAGCTCACGCTCGAGCCCAACACCGTCTACGCCGCGCGCCCGCCGCAGGACCTGCCCGACGAGGACCTGGCCTGGGACATGCAGGAGCGCTGCCAGGCCCGGCTCGCCGAAGCGGGCTACGCGCAGTACGAGATCTCGGCGTACGCGCGGCCCGGCCGACAATGCGCCCACAACCTCAATTACTGGCGCTTCGGCGACTACCTGGGCATCGGTGCCGGCGCACACGGCAAGCTCACACTGGGCAGCGAGCAGGCGATCGCACGCCGATGGAAGCACAAACACCCCACAGCCTGGCTGGCGACCGCTGGCACGCCCGCCTCGATCGGCGGCGACGAGCGCATCGCCGAGGCGCGCCGCCCGTTCGAGTACATGCTCAATGCGCTGCGACTGGTCGAGGGCTTCACGCTGCACGACTTCGAGGCCTGCACCGGCCTGCCGCCGTCGGCGATCGCCGCCCCGCTGCAAGCCGCGTTCGACGCCGGCTGGCTGCATGAGGACGGCGCGCGCATCGTGCCGACCGCGCTCGGCCACCGGTTCGCCAACGACGTGGTGTCGCTGTTCCTGGAAGACTGACCCACCCTCCCCCCCAGGCCCTGGGTCGCTTGCGGCAGAATAGACGTTCACGCTTTCCCCGCAGGATCGAGATGTCTATCACTTCCGCGTTGTCCGCTGCCGACCTCTACGCAGACCACCTCGCGACGCTGTCCGAGCGCACGCGCACCGCGCTCGAGCGCGCGGGCCTCGACCATCTGGTGATCCCCAGCGGCACCCTGCATTACCAGGTCTTCGACGACCGCGACTACCCCTACGCGGTCAATCCGCAGTTCAAGGCCTGGGTGCCGTTGACCCGCACCCCGGGCAGTTGGCTGGTGGTGACGCCCGGCGCGAAGCCGAAGCTGATCTACCTGCAGCCGCGCGACTACTGGCACGTCGTGCCCGAGGCGCCCTCGGGCTACTGGGTGGAACACTTCGATGTCGTGGTCATCCGCAAGCCGGAAGACACCCAGCAGCATCTGCCCAAGAATGCCGCGCGCTGCGCGATCCTCGGCGAGCCCCAGAGCGCACTCGGCCAGTACGGCGCCTATCGCCCGAACAACCCGCAGGCGGTGCTCGACCATCTCGACTACCACCGCGCGTTCAAGACGCCCTACGAGATCGCGATACTGCGCGAGGCCACGCGCATCGCGGTCGGCGCCCACCAGGCCGCCGAGCGTGCGTTCCGTGCCGGCGCCAGCGAGTTCGGCATCCACCTGGCCTACTGCCAGGCCGCCGGCCAGGATGCCAACGAACTGCCGTACCACAACATCGTCGCGCTCAACACGCACGCCGCGGTGCTGCACTACACCGAGCTGGGCCGTTTGGCACCCGACCCCGTGCACAGCTTCCTGATCGACGCCGGCGCCAGCCACGCCGGCTACGCGGCCGACATCACCCGCAGCTATGCGCACGACACCGGCAGCGAGTTCCAGGCGATGATCGACGCGGTCGACCGCGCGCAACAGGCGATGTGCGCGCAGGTGCGCAGCGGCTTCGACTACAAGCAATTGCACCTGGATGCACACCTGGCGCTGTCGGGCGTGCTGCGCGATTTCGGCGTGCTGCGCATCTCGCCCGAAGAAGCGCTGGAGACCGGCGTCAGCGCCGCGTTCTTTCCGCACGGCATCGGCCACGGCATCGGCCTGCAGGTGCACGACGTCGCCGGCTTCGCGGCCTCGGAGACCGGCGGCACCATCGCCAAGCCCGACGGCCATCCCTATCTGCGCCTGACCCGCACGCTGGCGCCGGGCATGGTCGTCACGATCGAGCCGGGCGTGTACTTCGTCGACATGCTGCTCGAGGACCTCAAAGCCGCGGGCAAGGGCGATGCGGTCGACTGGGATCGGGTCGAGACGTTCCGCCCCTACGGCGGCATCCGGATCGAGGACAACGTGGTGTGCACCGACGATGCCCCGATCAACCTCACGCGCGAGGCGTGGAGCGCGTCGGCCGAGTAAGCCGCCCCCGCCCACCCCGTCCACCCCGGCGCAACGCGCCGGGCGTTCGGTCGACCCGCGCGGCAGTGCCGCGCAAGCGGATCGCCCTCACCCCCGCGAGCGGGGGCGGGCTGATGGGTCTAGCGCGCCTGCGCCATGAACGCCTCGATCTCGTCGGCCGTGCGGGCCAGGCCGGCGGTGAGCACCTCGTGGCCGGCGCGGGTGATCAGCACGTCGTCCTCGGTGCGGATGCCGATGCCGCGCCACTTCGCATCGACCGACGTGTCATCGGCCGGCACGTAAAGCCCCGGCTCGATGGTATAGACCATGCCCGGCTCGAGCAGGCGGGACTCGCCCTCGATGCGGTAGTCGCCGACATCGTGCACGTCCAGGCCCAGCCAGTGCCCGGTCTTGTGCGGGTAGTAGCGCTTGTAGCGGCCCTCGGCGATGCATGTCTCTAGGCGCCCCTTGAGCAGCCCCAGCCGCAGCAGCCCCTCGGTCAGCGCTTCGACCGCCGCATGGTGCCCCGCCTCGTAGGGCCGGCCGGGCTGCGCCTTGCGCAACGCCGCCTGCTGCGCCGCTTCCACGACCTCGTGCAGCGCCCGCTGCGCCGCGGTGAAGCGGCCGTTGACCGGAAACGTCCGAGTGATGTCGGCGGCGTAGCCGCGGTACTCCGCTCCTGCGTCGATCAGCACCAGGTCGCCGTCGCGCGCCTGCGCGCCGTTGGCCCGGTAATGCAAGACGCAGGCGTTGGCACCTGCACCGACGATGCTCTCGTAGGCCGGTACCGCATCGTGGCGGCGGAACACGTACTCCAGCTCGGCCTGCAGTTCGTACTCGCGCATGCCCGGCCGCGCCGCACGCATCGCCGCGGCATGGGCCTCGACGCTGATCTTCGCCGCGCGGCGCATCAGTTTGAGTTCGTCGGCGGTCTTGATCAGCCGCATCTCGTCGAGCAGGTGACCAAGCTCGAGGAACTCGTGCGGCGGCTGCGCGCCCAGCCGCACCTGTGCGCGTACGCGGTTGAGCCAGCCGATGAGCTGCAGATCGAATTCGGTGTCGCGCCCGAAGTGGTAGTACACCCGCGTCCTGCCCTCGAGCAGCCCGGGCAGGATCTCGTCGAGATCGTCGATCGGGTATGCATCGTCGACGCCCAGCGCATCCATTGCCCCCTCGGGACCGACCCGCGGCCCGTCCCAGGCTTCGCGTTCGGCATCGCGCTCCCGGCAGAACAGCAGCGCCTCACCGTGCGCGCGGCCCGGCACCAGCACCAGCACCGCGTCGGGCTCAGCGAACCCAGTCAGGTACCACAGGTCGGAATCCTGGCGATACGGAAAGTGGGTGTCGCGACTGCGGATGCGCTCAGGCGCCGATGGGACCACCACGATCGCGTCGTTGCCGGCCATCCGCATCAACTGGCGCCGTCGCTTCTGACAGGCGGCCACGGACATCGCGCCGGCCACGTCAGTTCAACCGGTTGCGGTGACGCCGGCCCAGCGCCGCATCGCCGTGCAGCAGCAACACCGCCACGCGAACGAATTCCTCGATCTCGGCGAATGCGTCCTCCTCGGCATCGTCGTCCTCGGCATCGGCCTGGGCGTCGGCCGCCGCAAGCCGCGCGAGATCGGCCAAGGCCTCGGTGCCTTCTTCCGACAGGCCCGGGGCCGCGCCCGCAGCCAGACCGAAGCCGCCGAGAAAACCGCGACACCAATCGAACAGCGCCGCGCTGCGCGCCGACAGGGGGGCGTCCTCGTCGGGCAGCACCAGTGCAAACCCGAAACTGCGGTCCTCCAATTGCGCCGCGCTGACCGCGCGCAGCCGGTCGAGCGCACTGCCGGCCACCGGGGCAGGCAGCGTGTCGTCGGCGAGTACCGGCGCCAGCCAGTCGGCTCGCGACGCCCCGCCGCCGGCCAGCCAACCACAGAGGCCTCCATGCAATTCGCTGGCGCCGATGGCCAACTGCAGACGGCCGATTTCGGCGTCGATCTCGGCGGGACTGGGCAGGCGTTCGGACACGGGACTCACAAGGGCGGCGACGGACGATGCAGTGTAGCAACCGTGCCGTCGTCTCCTTATCGCCGCGCTTGTTGTCCCGCCCACGCGATGCCTAAACTCGACGCCGCCCCTCCGGCGCGGAGTCCGCGTGATCGTCCCCAGTCCGTTGCACGTTTCGGTCACTGCATTGCTGGCCGCATTGCTGGTGCTGTGCGTGGCGCTGGCGCTCGGGCGGCGGGGCCGACGCGACCGCCCCCGCCCGCGGGACGAACGGGCCACGCGACTGAACCTGGCGCTGTGGGCCACGGGCGAGCGCGACTGGGATTACGACATGGCGTCCGGCGTGGTCCGGCATACCGTGTGCGAGACCGACCCCCATGGCGAGACGGCCGTTGAGCACGCCGTCCCGATCGAGGGACTGCTGCACCCCGAGGATCGCCCGCTCGCCCGCGATGCGCTCGCGCGCTACATCCAGGGCGACGGCAGCGGCCAACTGCAACTGCAACTGCGCGTCGCGATCGACGGCGGCGACTGGCGCTGGGTTCGCGTGCGCGGTCGCGCCGTCGCACGCGGCCGCGACGGCGCGATAGCGCGCATCGCCGGCACGGCGCTCGACGTCACCGCCACGCGCACGGCCGAACGCGAACACCGGATCGCTGCCGAAGTGCTGCGCAGCATGCGCGAGGCGGTCGCGGTCATCGATGCCGGCTTCCGCTACGTCTCAGTCAATCCCGCATTCCTGCGCATGACCGGCTATACCGAGAGCGAGGTGCTCGGCCAGGATGCGCGGCTGCTCGACGACAACCCCGACGCCGAAGATGTCTCGCGCCACCTGCGCGAGGAGGCCGCGCGCCACGGGCACTGGAGCGGCGAGCTGCGGCAGCGGCGCAAGGACGGCGAGCAGTTCCTCGCAGCGGTGGAGTGCCGCACGGTCTACGACGCCGACATGGGCCAACCCCTGCACGTGTTCGTTCTCAACGACATCACCCACCAAAAGCGCGCCGAGCAGGAACTGCGCTACCTGGCCAACTTCGACACCCTGACCAGTCTGCCCAATCGCTCGCTGCTGTCCGAGCGCCTGTCGCGCGCGATCGCGCGCGCGCGCGACAACGGCCATCGCATCGCGGTGCTGTTCCTCGATCTCGACCGGTTCAAGGACATCAACGACTCGCTGGGCCACGCCGCTGGCGACCGCATCCTGTGCGCGGCCGCCACCCGGGTGCAGCAGACGGTCGGCATGCACCATACCGTCGCGCGCCTGGGCGGCGACGAATTCACCATCGTCATCGAGAACCTCGACGACGTGCAGGCCGCCGACCGCATCGCCCGCGAGATCATTCATGCCTTCGAAGCCCCGCTGCGCATCGACGATCGCCGGCAGATCACGATCTCGCCCTCGCTGGGCATCAGCGTGTATCCCGACCACGCGCGCGGGGCGGTCGAACTGCTCAAGCAGGCCGACATCGCGATGTACCAGGCCAAGGCCGCGGGGCGCCGGACCTTCAAGCGTTACGACGATGCGATGGACATCGCGGCCCGCCGGCGCACCACGCTGACCGGTGCGCTGCGCGAGGTGCTCGACCGCGGCGAACTGCGCCTGGCCATGCAGCCGCGGCACGCCCGGGCCCAGGGCGGCATCGCCTGCGTCGAGGCCCTGCTGCGCTGGAACAGCCCGACGCTGGGCGAGATTCCGCCGAGCGAGTTCATCCCGATCGCCGAGGAAAGCGGCCTGATCCACGAGATCGGCGAATGGGTGCTGCGCGAGGCCTGTCGCACCGTGCTCGATTGGCGTCGCCAGGGGGTGGCCGACATCTCGGTCTCGGTCAACGTCTCGCTGCTGCAATTGCTGCGCGGCGACTTCCCGGGCGTGGTGCGCCGTGTGCTGGAGGAGGTCGGATTCCCGCCCCAGGGGCTGGAGCTGGAACTGACCGAAAGCGTGCTGATGGCCGACGCCGAGCATGCGGCCGCGCGCCTGCAGGCGCTGCGCACGATGGGCGTGTCGCTGGCGATCGACGATTTCGGCACCGGGTATTCGTCGCTGGCCTATCTCAAGCGGCTGCCGATCACCACGATCAAGATCGACAAGGCCTTCGTGGCCGGGCTGCCGGACGACCGGGAGGACGCCGCGATCACTGCCACCGTCATCTCGCTGGCGCATGCGCTGGGGCGCCGGGTCGTCGCAGAGGGCGTGGAGACGGAGGCACAACTGCGCTTTCTGACCGACCGCAACTGCGATGAGGTGCAGGGCTACTGGATCTCGCGGCCCCTGCCCCCGGACCAGTGCCTGGCCTTCGTCCGCGCCCACCCTGCTGGTGCCGCGCCGGCGGCAGACGACAACGGCTAAGGCGCCCGCCTTGACCGGCACCGGGGGGCTGCCTATCGTGCCGACATGGACACGCCCGACGTCATCACCCAGCTCGCCCGCCTGACAGCGCGCGTAGAGACGTTGATCGAGCGCGCCCGCCTGCTCCGCGACGAGAACCGCAGCCTGCGCCAGCAACAGGAGAGCATCGTCGTCGAACGTGCCCAACTGGTGTCGAAGAACGAACAGGCGCGCTCGCGCGTGGAAGCGATGATCGCGCGCCTCAAATCCCTGGAGCAGCACACGTGAGCAGTGCCAGCGAGGCGGTCAGTGTCCGCGTGCTGGACCGTGAATACACCGTGGGCGTGGCGCCGGGCGAGCGCGACGGCCTGACCGCAGCCGCACGCCTGGTCGACACCCAGATGCGCGAGATCCGCGGCGCCAACCGTATGGCGGCCGTCGACCGCATTGCAGTGCTCGCGGCGCTGAATTTCGCGCACGAACTGCTGCAACTGCGCCAGACCGGGGGCAGCGATGGCCGCGCGATTGCCGAGGCCATCGCGGCGCTGCACCGCCGGCTCGACGCGTTCGAAGCCGAACTGTGATGACCGTTGCAGGCGCGCGCGAACGGCGGCGACGCGTTCGCGATCGCCCCGCCTTCGCATCGCCGCCACGCGGCTGAACTCGTCCCATCCCTACGCAGCGTTCTCCGACAAACGGCTGCGCGCGCGCCCGCTGCGGCGCTATACTGCGCCTGCGTTCTCTGCCGTGTCCGACAGCGTGCAAAACATTCGCCTTGTCCCTTAAGAACGACACCGGGGATGCAGGAAAACCGGGAGTGCATATCCGCCTTCGAGCGGAAAGCCCGAAGGAATTCCGGCGTTCCCACTTGAACCCCGGGTTCAAGGTCGTTTCGCGTGCATCGACATGTGCGGAGAACGTATCTCTTTCCGCCTGCCGCGTCGCCGGCGCTTTTTCGACGACGAGTCCGGCCGCATGACCGACCGCCCCGCCCTCCGCCGCCGCCTGCGCGACCAGCGCCGCGCGCTGCCGGCCGCGGTGCGGATCGTCGCCGCCGAAGGCTTGACCGCGCAGTTGCTCGCGCTGCCCATGCTGCCCGCCACGGGCTACGTGGCCGGCTACTGGGCCAGCGATGGCGAGATCGGCCTGCACGTCTTCCAGCTCCGCCTGCCGCCCGGCCTGATCTACTGCCTGCCGCTGCTGCATGGCGACACGCTGCGCTTCGCGCCCTGGCGCGCGGGCGATGCGCTGGTGACCAACCGCTACGGCATTCCCGAGCCGGACGTCGAGCCGGCGTCGGCGCTCGATGCGCGCGAGATGGCACTGGTCGTCGCGCCACTGGTTGGCTTCGACGCGCAGGGCCATCGCCTGGGCATGGGTGGGGGCTGGTACGACCGCAGCTTCGCATTCCGCCGGGCGCAGGGCGCGCCGCCCATGCTGGTCGGCGCCGCCTTCGCCTCGCAGCAGGTGGATGCACTCGATGCCGCCGACTGGGACGTGCCGCTGGACGCGGTCTGCACCGAATCGGCGACCCTGTTTTCGCCCCTTGCCGCCTGACGAGACGCGATGAGCACCCGCAAGCGCTACTGGCTGATGAAGTCCGAACCGGAAGATTTCTCGATTGACGACCTGGCCCGCGTCGGTACCGAACCGTGGACCGGCGTTCGCAACTACCAGGCGCGCAACTTCATGCGCGACGGCATGCGGATCGGCGATGCCGTGTTTTTCTACCACTCCAACGCAGCCGTGCCCGGCATCTACGGCATCGCCGAGGTCGCCAGCACCGCCTATCCGGATCCGACGCAGTTCGACGCCTCGTCGAAGTACTACGACGAGAAGGCGAGCCAGGAGACGCCGCGCTGGTTCCTCGTTGACGTGCGCTACGTGCGCACGCTGGCCCACCCCATCACGCTGAGCGAGATCCGCGAGCATGCGGACGCGCTGGGCGAGGAGTTCGCGCTGATCCGCAAGGGCGCGCGCCTGTCCGTGCTGCCGGTCACAGCCGCGCAGTGGAAGCTGTTGTCGTCCCTGGAGAAGAAGCGATGAGCGAAGGCAAGCGCCTGGCCGGCGAGAAGGCGATCGAGTACGTCGAGGGCGGCATGATCGTCGGCGTCGGCACCGGCTCGACGGTGGCGTTCTTCATCGACGCACTGGCGAAGATCAAGCACCGCATCGACGGCGCGGTGTCGAGCTCCGATCAGAGCACCGAGCGCCTGCGCCGGCACGGCATCGAGGTACTCGACCTCAACGCCACCGGCCCGCTGTCGCTGTACGTCGACGGCGCCGACGAGTGCGATCCGGGCAAGCATCTGATCAAGGGCGGTGGCGCGGCACTGACGCGCGAGAAGATCATCGCCGAGGCCAGCGAGCGGTTCGTCTGCATCATCGACCCGGCCAAGCAGGTACCGGTGCTGGGCACGTTCCCGCTGCCGATCGAGGTCATCCCGATGGCCCGCAGCCTCGTCGCCCGCGAGATCCTGGCGACCACCGGCGGTCAGCCCGTCTGGCGCGAGGGCGTGCGCACCGACAACGGCAACTGGGTGCTCGATATCCACGGCCTGTCGATCGCCGATCCGGTAGGCCTGGAAACGCAGCTCAACCAGATCCCGGGCGTGGTCAGCGTCGGTCTGTTCGCCCGCCGCAAGGCCGATGTCGTCATCGTCGGCACATCGACGCCGACTGTCCTCGACTGACAGGCCGGATCCAGCCGGACGGACGCTGGCGTCGTCCCAGCCCGCCGCCAACACCCGTTGTGCTCAGGCGCCAGCGAACAGCAGCAAGCCGATGCCGAGGGCGGTGATCGGCAGCAGCACCAGCAGTGAGATGCCCAGCGCCAGCCAGTTGGAGCGCATCGGCAGGCCCGCGCGTTCGCGGCGGGCGATGGCCTCGCCTTGCGTCTTGCCGGCCAGCACCGTCACCGCGACCAGGGTAGGCACGGTTATCAGCACGCCGGGGAACTGCTCGGGCAGGACCGCACCGAGCGCGCCCGTCGCCAGCAGCCCCAGCAGCGCCAGGCCCAGTGTCGGCCAGACGCGCTCGGGCCGGCCCATGCGGTGGAAGTTCATCGCCATCAGCAGGCCGCCGGCCAGCACTGATCCGAAGAAGGTGGCGATGCCGATGCCGGCGATCTTGAACAACGGCAATCCGGCCGCGTCCTGCGATTCGACGATTGGCGCACTTGGCGGCGCATAGGGATCGGGCGTGGCGTGGACCTGTTCGTCCATGGGCATCCTCGGTGGCGACATGTCGTGCGGCACGCGCTCGCGCGCGCGCGCCCTCTCCCGCCAAGCCTAACCGGTGCAGGCGCGTGCTCCTACGGGGCGGGATACCCACGAAACAGCCCGCCTTTCGGCGGGCTGTTTCGTGGATCGATAGCAGCAGATCACTCGACGTCGAGGAAGCTCCGCAGTTGCTCGCTGCGCGAGGGGTGACGCAGCTTGCGCAGCGCCTTGGCCTCGATCTGACGGATCCGCTCGCGGGTCACGTCGAACTGCTTGCCTACCTCCTCGAGAGTGTGGTCGGTGTTCATGTCGATGCCGAAGCGCATCCGCAGCACCTTCGCCTCCCGCGGGGTCAGGCCGGCAAGCACATCGCGGACCGTCTCCATCAGGTTGGTGTTGGTGGTCGCGTCGATCGGGGACTCCACATTGGTGTCCTCGATGAAGTCGCCCAGATGCGAGTCCTCGTCGTCGCCGATCGGGGTCTCCATCGAGATCGGCTCCTTGGCGATCTTCATCACCTTGCGGATCTTGTCCTCGGGCATGTCCATTTCCTTGGCCAGCTCCTCGGGCGTGGCCTCGCGGCCGTACTGCTGGAGCATCTGGCGGGAAATGCGGTTCAACTTGTTGATCGTCTCGATCATGTGCACCGGAATCCGGATGGTGCGTGCCTGGTCGGCGATCGAGCGGGTGATGGCCTGACGGATCCACCACGTGGCATAGGTCGAGAACTTGAAGCCGCGGCGATGTTCGAACTTGTCGACCGCTTTCATCAGGCCGATGTTGCCCTCCTGGATGAGGTCCAGGAACTGCAGGCCACGGTTGGTGTACTTCTTGGCAATCGAGATCACCAGGCGCAGGTTGGCCTCGACCATTTCCTTCTTGGCCTTGCGGGCCTTGGCCTCGCCGTAGGCCATCGCCCGGTTGATCTCCTTCAGATCGCCCAGGGTCACGCCCATGGCCTTCTCGATCGCCAGCGTGGCTTCCTGCTCGGCGACGATCTGATCGCGCACGTCCTTCAGGCCCGACGACCACTTCTGCTTGCGCTTGATCATCTCGTCCGCCCAGCCGGTGTTGGTCTGGTTGCCGTCCCAGGCACGGATGAAGTCCTTGCGCGGCATCTTGGCCACGCGGGTGGACAGGTCGAGGATGCGGCGCTCGTGGTCCTTGAGCTCGCCGACGACATCGCGCAGCTTGCGCACCAGCAGGTCGCTCAGCGGCAGCGGCAGCTTGAAGGTCATGAACTGGTCGGCCATCTCGCCGCGCAGCTTCACGACCGGCTTGGCCGACGCGCCGTTCTTGGCGTAGGCCTTCTGGAACTTGTTGAACAGGTCGGCCAGCACATCCATGCGGCGCGCCACCTCGGCCGGGTCCGGACCGCTGGGACCGGTGCTCTCTTCCTCGTCGCTGCTGTCGTCGTCCGCATCGTCGTCGTCGCTGTCGGCGTCGTCCGCATCGGCGGCGACCGGCGCAGGCGCGTTGCCGGCGGCGGCCTCTTCTTCAGCGGCGAGTTCTTCGAGCAACTGGTCGTTGAAGCCGACCACGACTTCGGCCAGGCGCTTCTTGCCGGCCTTGTGCAGTTCGTATTCCTCGAGCAGCAACTGGACCGACCAGGGGAAGCTGGCCACCGAGGCCATCATCTGGTTCAGGCCTTCCTCGATGCGCTTGGCGATGGCGATCTCGCCTTCGCGGGTCAGCAGCTCGACCGTGCCCATCTCGCGCATGTACATGCGCACCGGATCGGTGGTGCGACCGCCTTCGGTATCGAGCGAGGTCAGCGCCGCGGCGGCTTCCTCGGCCGCGGTCTCGTCGACCTCGCGGTTGCCGCTCGACTCGCCGGCCAGCAGCAGCGTCTCAGCGTCGGGCGCGACCTCATGGACATCGATGCCCATGCCGTTGATCATGCCGATGATGTCTTCGATCTGCTCCGGATCGACCATGTCGTCGGGCAGGTGATCGTTGACCTCGGCGTAGGTCAGATAGCCCTGCTCCAAGCCCTTGCTGATCAGGAGCTTGATGTCGGACTGCTGGGCGGGACGTTCATTCGCCATGTGGCGCACCGTTGTCAAAGTGAACCCGTAATTATACCACCTGCGGGGCCGGGGTCATGCCCGCAGCAGGAAGGTGACCGGGCCGTCGTTGACCAGGCTGACCTCCATATGGGCGCCGAACCGTCCCGTTTCCACCCCCCCATGGCAGGTGCGGCAGACCGCCACCAGGCGATCGAAGGTCCGTTCAGCCTCCTCAGGCGGCGCGGCGGTGCTGAAGCCCGGCCGGTTGCCTGAGCGAGTGTCGGCGGCCAGCGTGAACTGGCTGACCAGCAACAGCCCGCCGCCGGTCTGCGCCAGCGACCGGTTCATGCGACCGGCTTCGTCGCCAAACACCCGGTAAGCCAGCAGCCGCTCGGCCATCCGCGCCACCTGCGCCTCGCCGTCGCCGGGTTCGATCCCGACCAACGCCAGCAGCCCCGGCCCGATCCGGCCGACGACATCGCCATCGACCCGCACCGCCGCCTCGCTGACCCGCTGGATCAGCGCGAGCATGGCAACCCCGCGGCTCGCCACTTGAGGCTCATCGCGTGCCCCGACACCGCGCCCCCATCCCGACCTTCCCCCGCAAGCGGGGGAAGGGGTGAAGGCGCGCGACGCACAGCAACGCTCGCAGCGCGCTGCGGCTTGCTGCCCTCCCCCGCTTGCGGGGGAGGGTTGGGTGGGGGCACACGGCCAGGTGACGCAGACGGCAGGGGCGAGCGACGAATGCCGCAGACCGCTCGATCCAGCCCGCACCCCGCCCAAACGCCCCCATCCCGGCCTTCCCCCGCTTGCGGGGGAAGGAGTGAGGGCGCGCGACGCATCACAACGCTCGCAGCGCGCTGTGGCTTGCTGCCTTCCTCCGCTTGCGGGGGAGGCAGCGAGGCCCGGCTCGCGTCGCAGCCGTCCTCGGCAAGCAGGGGAAGGCGCAAGGCGCGACCCATCAGCCCGAGTACCGGTTACTGATCGGATAGCGGCGCTCGCGGCCGAAGGCGCGGCGCGAAATCTTTGGGCCCGGGGCTGCCTGGTGCCGCTTCCATTCGCTGGTGCGCACCAGCCGCAGCATCCGGTCGACGGTCGTCGCGTCGAAGCCGGCGGCGACGATCTCGTCGCGCGACTCCTCCTGGTCGACGAAGCGGCGCAGGATCGCGTCGAGCACGTCGTAGGGCGGCAGCGAGTCCTGGTCGAGCTGGTCGGCGCGCAATTCGGCCGACGGCGGCCGGTCGATGACGGCGGACGGGATCACCGGACTGCCGGCGACCGTGTTGCGCCACTTCGCCAGCCCGAAGACCTCGGTCTTGTAGAGGTCCTTGAGCGGCGCGTAGCCGCCGCACATGTCGCCGTAGATCGTCGCGTAACCGACCGCGTACTCGCTCTTGTTGCCGGTGGTCAGCAGCAGCCCGCCATGCTTGTTGGACAGCGCCATCAGGATCGCGCCGCGCGTGCGCGACTGCAGGTTCTCTTCGGTCACGTCGGGCGCGGCGTCGCCGAAGGCCTCGGCCAGCGTGTCGAGGAACCCCTGGAACGGTGGCTCGATCGGAATCGTGAGCATGCGCACACCCAGACGCTCGCACTGCTCGGCCGCCAGGTCGTTGCTCAGCCCGGCGGTGTAGCGCGACGGCAGCCGCACCGCGGTGACGTTGTCGGCGCCCAGCGCATCGACCGCCATCGCCAGCACCACCGACGAGTCGATACCGCCCGACAGCCCCAGCCACACCTTCGAAAAACCATTCTTGCCACAGTAGTCGCGCAGCCCCCGCACTACCGCGCGCCAGGCCAGCGCATCGATGCTCTCGTCGCCGTCGTCGACCCAAAGGACCGGCGTGAAGCCGCGGCGCTGCCGATCGTAATCGACCACCAGCCATTGATCGTCGAACGCGACCGCCGCCGGATGCACGGTGCCATCGGCATCGGCGACGACAGAGGCGCCATCGAACACCAGCGCATCCTGGCCGCCGACCACGTTGACGTAGGCCAGCGCCACGCCCGCATCGCGCGTGCGCTCGGCCAGCAGCGCGTCGCGCTGGCGATGCTTGCCGCGCTCGTAGGGCGAGGCGTTGGGCACCACGACCAGTTCGGCGCCGGCGCGCACGGTGTCGTCGAGCGGCTCGGGGAACCACAGGTCCTCGCACACCAGCACACCGACCGGCACGCCGCGCACGTCGATCACGCACGAGCCGCCATCGGGATCGACGTGGAAGTAACGCCGCTCGTCGAAGACGTTGTAGTTGGGCAGTTCGCGCTTGCGGTAGGTCCGCTCGACCTTGCCATCGCGCAGCACGCTGGCGGAGTTGTAGAGCACGCTGCCGGCCGATTCGGGCCAACCGACGACCGCGACGATACCGTGCACGTCCTTGGCGACCTGCATCAGCGCGGCCTCGCAGTCGATCAGGAAGCCCGGCCGCATCAACAGGTCTTCGGGCGGATAGCCGCTGATCGCAAGCTCGGGAAACACCACGATGTCGGCGCCGAACTCGGTCTTCGCCTCCTCGATCATCGCGGCGATGCGTTCGGCATTGCGCCCCACGTCCCCGACAGGAAAGTCGAACTGGGCCAGGGCGATGCGCAGGGAGCGGGACGGGTCAGATGCCATGCGTCAGGAAATCCAGGGCTTCGATGATGCGCAGTCGCTCGCCCGACAGGTTCGCGACCTGCCGACCGAGCATCTGCATGGGCACGCTGGTGATCTGCGCGGTGTCCATCACCATCGTTTTACCGGCGACCGGCAGTGCCGGCATCAGGCCGGTGACCAGCGGGCCGGCCTGCTCGGGTGGAATCAGCGGCACGACGACACGCGACTCCACAGTGTCGATCAAATCGCTCTGCACGTTCAGCCAACAGGGCACCGCGCGACGCGAAGCCGGGTCGGCATTGGCATAGACGCAGAATTGACTCATGCCCTCGTCGGATCCTTCAGCGATGCCTTGAATGCGCGGACGCGGTCGCTGGCGAGTCCGTCGCGGGCGATGCGCGCGTTGTACGCGGCCATCGCCTCGCGGTTCTCCTCCCGCCACTGGGCGCGCTTGCGGGCGCGCACTTCGGCTTCCAGCGCCTTTTCCAGCGTCGCCGACAGATTGATGTCGAGCGCACGCGCTTCCTCGAGCAATCCCTGGTTGACGCTGACATTGGTCGCACGCTTGCCGTAGCCGGCATAGTCTTCGCGGATGCGCATGACGCGGCCCTCTTCGATGCGCATCTATCATGCGCATCGGCCAACCCCATGTCAACAGCCTCGCCGGACTGGCGCACCGACCGGTACAAGTACCTGTCTGCCGACTGTTCCGGCGTGACCGCTCCGTAAAACCGGGGTCAGAGTGCAATTCTGCGAGGCGAAATTGCACTCTGACCCCGGTTTTGGCGCGGCGAGACCAAGAAAAAGGCCGCCCGAAGGCGGCCTTTTCGCAAAGCGCCGGTGAGCCGGATCGCTTACTTGACCAGCTCGGCGATCGCCGCGCCCAGGTCGCCCGGCGAACGGACGGTCTTCACGCCGGCCGCTTCCATCGCCTTGAACTTGCCTTCGGCCGTGCCCGAGCCACCCGACGCAATCGCGCCGGCATGGCCCATGCGCTTGCCCGGAGGGGCCGAGGCGCCGGCGATGAAGCCCACGACCGGCTTCTTGACGTGCGCCTTGATGTACTCGGCGCCCGCTTCCTCGGCGTCGCCGCCGATCTCGCCGACCATGATGATGCCCTCGGTCTGCGGGTCCTCGTTGAACAGCTTCAGGCAGTCGACGAAGTTCAGCCCGTTGATCGGATCGCCGCCGATGCCAATGACCGTCGACTGGCCCAGGCCCGCCGCGGTGGTCTGCTTGACGGCTTCATAGGTCAGCGTGCCCGAGCGCGAGACGATGCCGATCTTGCCCGGCTGGTGGATGTGGCCCGGCATAATGCCGATCTTGCACTCGCCCGGGGTGATCACGCCGGGGCAGTTCGGACCGACCAGCGTGACATCGGGGTGCGACTTGAGCACGTTCTTCACGCGCAGCATGTCGAGCACCGGAATGCCCTCGGTAATGCAGACGACGACCTTGATGCCGGCCGCTGCGGCCTCGAGGATCGCGTCGGCCGCGAACGGCGGCGGCACGTAGATCACCGACGCATCGGCGCCGGTGGCTTCGACCGCTTCGCGCACGGTGTTGAACACCGGCAGTTCGATGTGGGTGGTGCCGCCCTTGCCGGGGGTCACGCCGCCGACGACCTGGGTGCCGTACTCGACCATCTGGGTCGCATGGAAGGTGCCCTGCTGGCCGGTGAAGCCCTGCACGATGACCTTCGTATTCTTGTTGATCAAAACAGACATTGAATGAGTTCCTGGTCGCGTGGGGTCAGGCGGCAACGGCCGCGACGGCCTTCTTGGCGCCGTCGTTGATGTCGTCGGCAGGGGTGATGGCCAGGCCGGATTCGGCCAGCAGCTTCTTGCCCGCTTCCACGTTGGTGCCTTCCAGACGGACCACGACCGGCACCTTGACGTCCACTTCCTTGACCGCGGCGATGATGCCCTCGGCGATCATGTCGCAGCGCACGATGCCGCCGAAGATGTTGACGAAGATCGCCTTGACCTTGTCCGAGGACAGGATGAGCTTGAACGCCTCGGTCACGCGCTCCTTGGTCGCGCCGCCGCCGACATCGAGGAAGTTGGCCGGCGAACCGCCGTTGAGGGCGATCACGTCCATCGTTGCCATCGCCAGGCCTGCGCCGTTGACCATGCAGCCGATGTTGCCGTCCATCGTCACGTAGTTGAGGTCGTACTCGCTGGCGCGCACCTCGGCCTCGTCTTCCTGGGTCGTGTCGCGCATCGCGGCCAGATCCTTGTGGCGGAAGGTCGCGTTGTCGTCGCTGTTGACCTTGCCGTCGAGGGCGTACAGGTCACCGCTGTCGAGGATCGCCAGCGGGTTGAGCTCGACCAGCGCCAGGTCCTTCTCGTTGAACAGCCGGTACAGGCCGCCCATGATCTTGGCCAGCTGGTTGGCCTGCTTGGCGTTCAGGCCGATCTTGAAGCCGATGTCGCGGCCCTGGTAGGCCTGGAAGCCCTCGACGAAGCCGACATTGAGGGTCTCGATCTTCTCGGGGGTCTCGGCAGCGACCTGCTCGATGTCCACGCCACCCTCGCTCGA
This sequence comes from Luteimonas sp. TWI596, assembly GCF_039674105.1. Lineage (NCBI taxonomy): Bacteria > Pseudomonadati > Pseudomonadota > Gammaproteobacteria > Lysobacterales > Lysobacteraceae > Luteimonas > Luteimonas sp. TWI596. The sequence continues at coordinate 8,125 of NZ_JBDJMU010000021.1, read as the reverse complement.
GACGATGTAGGTGATCGACTGCGTGCCGCGGTCGACCAGGACCGACAGGTACAGTTCCTTGGCGATCTCGCCAGCCTCGGTCACCAGCACCAGGTTCACCGGCAGCGCGACGCCCGCCGACTGGTAGGTCGCCATGTTCGTGCCGAGCATCTTCTCGGCCGCGGCCTTCACATCGTCGTGGGTCTTGCAGAACTTCACGCCACCGGCCTTGCCGCGGCCACCGGCGTGGATCTGGGCCTTGACCATCCAGGGGCCATCGCCCAGGGACTTGGCTGCTTCGACTGCTTCGTCGGCGGTGGACGCAACGCGCCCGGCCGGCACGGGGATGCCGTAATCGGCAAACAACTGCTTCGCCTGGTATTCGTGGAAGTTCATGTGGGGTCCGTACGGGAAGGAAATGTCGCCGACCGCCGGCGGGCGCACAGGGCGCGGCGGGCCGACGGGGTCCGCCATTCTCGCGCATGCGCGCCCGCCGGGCAAAACCGGGGGTCGGCCGGGACCGTCGGCGCCTGCCTATACTGGCGCCGGACCGTCCCCTTGGAGCCCCCGTGCCGCTGGCCGCCCCCGCGATGTCCCGGTCGCTGATGCAGCGCGAACTGGCCCTGTTCTCGCTCTATCGGGTGCTCGAGGCCGCGCTGCTGGCGCTGGTCGTGTTCAGCCCCTGGGGCGAGGCGCTGGGCGGCGTGGAGATCGCCGCGATCGCGGTGCCGGTGAGCCTGGGCTACCTGGTCGCCTCGGTCGGCCTGCTGATCCACGCCCGCGCGCCCCATCCGGACTATGCCGCCCACGCGACGGTCGGTATCGGCGTCGACATCCTGGTCGCGGCGTTGACCAGCCATGCCGTGCCCGATGTCGCCCCCGGCGTGGCGATGCTGCTGCTGTTCAACGTCGCCGCGGCCTCGCTGTTCGTGCGCCTGCGCACCGGCCTGCTGATCTGCATGGCGGCGGCCGCCTCGCTCCTGATCGGACCGCTCGCCGGCCTGATGAGCGCACGCGCGCCGACACGCCCGGTTGCCGAGCCACTGATGTTCGCGCTCGGCCTGTTCGCCGCCGCCTCGCTGACCCGCATGCTCGGCACGCAGATCCGCGAGAGCCAGGCGCTGGCCGACCACCACGAGGCCGAGGCGCAGAGCCTGGCCGAGATCAACGAACTGATCATCCGCCGCATGCAGACCGGGGTCCTGCTCGTCGACGGCGCCGGCCACGTGCGCCGCGCCAACGAAGCCGCGCTCGCCCTGCTCGATGCCGACGGCGACCCACACGGCCGCCCGTTGTCGCGCCTGTCGCCGCCGCTGGCGCTGCGCCTGGCCAGCTGGCTGCGCAGCGGCAGCAGCGACGGCGCCCCACTCGCCTTGCGCGAACATGTCGATGTCATGCCGCGGTTCGTGCGCCTGCTCGCCGATGGCGACAACACGCTCGTGTTCCTCGACGACACCTCGCTGGTCACCCGCCGCGCCGAATCGCTGACCCTGGCCACCATGGGACGGTTCTCGGCCAGCCTCGCCCACGAGATCCGCAACCCGCTGGCGGCGATCAGCTACGCGACGCAGCTGCTCGAAGAATCGGACGCCATCCAGGACGGCGATCGCCGCCTGCTTCAGATCGTCCACCAGCAATGCGTGCGCACCAACGGCATCGTCGAGAGCGTGCTCGGCCTGGCGCGTCGCGAGCGCGCACGGCCCGAACCTGTCGAACTGGTCGCCGCCGTCCACGCCTTCGTGCAGGACTACCGGCTGCTCATCACCGACGACAACGCCGTCCTGGACGCGGACTGCGACACCGCCTGCGTGCGCGCGGTGGTCGACCCGCGCCACCTGCACCAGGTGCTCACCGCGCTGGTCAACAACGCCGTGCGCTACGGCCGTCAGCCCGGCGAACCGGCGCGCATCACCCTGCGCGTCGAGGATGGCGAACGCCCCTGCATCAGCGTGCGCGACCACGGCCCCGGCATCGAGGACACCGCGCTGGCGCAGCTGTTCCGCCCCTTCTTCACCACCTCCGAAAGCGGCACCGGCCTGGGGCTCTACATCGCCCACGAACTGTGTCGCGCCAACGAAGCACGGCTCGACTATGTCCCCGCACCGGGCGGCGGCGCCTGCTTCCGGATCGCACTGTCGGCGCGGCGCGGCGCGCTGCGCGGCTGAACCGCAGCCGGCCCGGCGCGCGGGCGCGAACGAGCATGAAAACGCACGAACCCTCACGAAAACAAGGCGCCCTGCCGCGTTCGGTGTGACCGGCGTCACCAGTGTGACCCTCGTCACTATTGGCAAAAGCTGTCACTATGGGTCACCCCGCAAAAGCCAAGCGCCCAGCCAGATTTCGATGAGCGAGCACCGCAGCGCCCTGATCGTCGACGACGAACACGACATCCGCGAACTGCTGGTCCTCACGCTGGGCCGCATGGGCCTGCGTACCGATACCGCGCCCAACCTCGCGGCCGCCCGCGAACTGCTGGCCGCCGGCCGCTACGACCTGTGCCTGACCGACATGCGCCTGCCCGACGGCTCCGGTCTGGACCTGGTCGGCGAGATCAACACACGCTTTCCCGGCACCCCGGTCGCAGTGATCACCGCCTACGGCAATGTCGAGGCCGCGGTCGATGCGCTGAAGGCCGGCGCGTTCGATTTCGTCAGCAAGCCGGTCGACATCAACGTGCTGCGCGGCCTGGTGCGCCAGGCGCTGGAGCTGGGCGAGCGCGGCCGCCACAGCGACGACGCGACCGGCGGCCGCCTGCTCGGCAAGTCAGAGGCGATGGTCACGCTGCGCAACACGCTGGCCAAGGTCGCGCGCAGCCAGGCTCCGGTGTGCATCAACGGCGAATCGGGCACCGGCAAGGAACTCGTCGCGCGCATGCTGCATGCCCAAAGCGCGCGCGCCGGCGGTCCCTTCGTACCGGTCAACTGCGGCGCGATTCCCACCGAGCTGATGGAAAGCGAGTTCTTCGGGCATCGCAAGGGCAGCTTCACTGGCGCGCACAGCGACAAGCCCGGCCTGTTCCAGGCGGCCGAGGGCGGCACGCTGTTCCTCGACGAAGTCGCCGAACTGCCGCTGCCGATGCAGGTCAAGCTGTTGCGCGCGATCCAGGAAAAATCGGTGCGCCCGGTCGGCGCTTCGGCCGAAGTGCAGGTCGACGTGCGCATCCTCTCGGCCACCCACAAGGACCTGGCGACCCTGGTCGATGAAGGCCGCTTCCGCCACGACCTCTACTACCGCATCAACGTCATCGGCCTGACCGTGCCGCCGCTGCGCGAGCGCGCCGGTGACCTGCCCCTGTTGTCGGATGCCATCCTGCGCCGGCTCGCCCAAGCCATGCGCCGCCCGGCACCAGCGCTTGCGCCGGACGCGATCGCCGCCCTCGAGGCACATGCCTTTCCCGGCAATATCCGCGAACTGGAAAACATCCTCGAGCGCGCGCTGGCGATGGCCGACGGCGACCGCATCACCGCTGCCGATCTGCACCTGCCGACCGCCCAACCCGGCATGGCCGGCAACAGCGCCGCGGCCCAAACCGCCGTCCGCCTGCCGCCCGACCCGCGCACGCTCAGCCCCTACGAGACCGCCGGCACTGCCCTGCCCTCCTACATCGAGGACATCGAACGCGCCGCGATCCAGCAAGCGCTGCAGGAAAACCGCTACAACAAGACCAAGACCGCCGCCGTGCTCGGCATTACCTTCCGCGCCCTGCGCTACAAGCTCAAGAAGCTCGGCATCGACTGAAGCCAAATCGGAGCACAACCGGCGGTCAAAACCGGGGTCAGAGTGCAATTTCACGGTAATTGCACTCTGACCCCGGTTTTGAGATCACGGGCGCTTGGCGGCCTCCTGCCGCACCGGTCCACCCCCGCCTCGGGTGCTCCCCGTCGCCTTGGGCCGCACCTGCGACCAGTCCATCGGCCGGTTGCCGCCAATCTCGATCCAGCCCTGCTGCAGGGCATGGCAGGGGTTGTCCAGCACGCTGTAGACATCCACGCCATTACCGGCTCCCAGGCCCCAGACGCCCGCCCAGGCATTGCGACCGGCTCGCTTGGCGACGTACAGCGCCCGATCCGCCACACGGATCGCTTCCTGCCAACGCGGCGCGTCGCCGGGGAACACCGGCAACGACGACACACCGATCGAGACCGTCAGTGGCAGCGCGCCGTCGCGGCCGTCCTCCACGCGCAGCCGCTCGATCTGCCGGCGCAGATGTTCGGCCAACGCGAACGCAGCGACTTGCGAGGTGCCACCCCGCGCGACCAAGAACTCCTCGCCGCCCTAGCGCGCCACCACGTCGCCCGCATCGCAGGCATCGCGCAGGCAGCGCGCGACCTCGACCAACGCGGCATCGCCGATGTCGTGCCCGAAGCGATCGATCCGGAGGAGATGAAAGCGGCGCTGCGCAGTGCGGAATCCGCCGCACGTCGCGCCGGCAAAGCCAGCCACCGCCTCGTGGACTTTAGCCGCCACGACGAGACCGCGCCCGAGACCTTCGCCGCCGCCACGGCCCTCGCCGACCTCGACCCCATGCTGCGGCAAACGTTCCTGCCTGGGGTGGATGTCGTCCTCGATCTCGATCCAGGCGCCCACCTGGCGATCCACTTCGACCGCGCTCACCTCGAACTGATCCTACTGAGCTTGGCGGCCAACGCCCAGCAGGCCATGCCCGACGGCGGACGCTTCACGCTCTCCGTTGCCCCTTACGCCCTCGACCGCGTCGAGATCATCGCCCGCGACACCGGACGCGGCATGAGCGCCACCACCCGCGCACGCTGCTTCGAACTGTTCTTCACCACCCGCCCCGCCGCCCAGGAGGCCGGCCTTGGCCTGGCCGTCGCCGCCCATCTCGTCCGCGAAGCCGGTGGTGACATCACCGTCGAGAGCGCACCGGGCCAGGGCAGCGCCTTCCGCATCGTGCTGCCGTGGCAAGCGCAGGACGCCGAAACCGCGCGCACAGGCAGCCGCAGGCCGCGGGCGTCAAGTCAGGCGCTCTGGCAGCGGCCCGCGGCGGGGCAGCAGAGCTGAGGGCGCCGCCTCCACCAGCTCTGCGATACAATGAAGATCCGCTGCCGTATCCGATTTCCAACCATGAAAACGACACTCAGCGATCAGGCACTTCAGTGGTATCTGCATCATCGCCGCGAGAACTTCGCGGCAAGCCAACGACTCGAGGGCATCGACACCCAGTCGACGCGCGCGCATAACACCAGTCCGCTCCCCACGCGGGAACAACTGCTGAAGAAGTACGCCATTCGAAGCGGGCGCTGATGCGCGACAAATACGGGACTGGCGAGGATCCTGACTGCTGGCCAGGCACCAGCGTCCTGAAGAACAAGCTCCAGCTACATGATGAAGCCGCGCTCGCGGTCGCAGAAGCTGACTTCGCCGCAGCCGCTGTGCAGAACATCACGATTGGACCGCCGCCTTTCGACGTCGCTTACTTGAAGCGCCTGCATCGTCAGCTCTTCGGTGACGTATACGATTGGGCAGGGCACTTCAGGAAGGTCGACATTACCAAAGGGGACACCCGCTTCTGCACGGCCTCCAGAATCGAGCCCGAGGCAGCCAAGATCATCGACCTCCTGACGCAAGCCGCCCCCTCCACTCAAGGCTCCCGCCAGTTCCTTACGCATGTGGCGTATTGCTACGGCGAACTCAACATGGTGCATCCGTTTCGCGAGGGCAACGGACGCACGCAGCGCCTCTTCTTCGAGCATTGGCTCTTGACGCTGGGCTACGGCACCCACTGGGATCGCGTCCAACGAGACGAATGGATTGCGGCTTGCATTGCGGCCGCCGGATGCGACTACGCAGCCCTCACCACCATTTTCGAACGGTGCATATCTCCAATCGAATCCCCGTAGCGCCGCCGAAAGAGCCGATAGAATCCGAACCTCACATAGAGTTGTGACGACGCACGCGTAACGAGACATGGAATGTCCGAATCTTCTGACAATCTGCCCGCCCGCCTGATCGCTGACATCGGCCCCACACTGGAATGGCTGCAAAAACGTGCATGGCCACTCGGTGGCATCGGTCTGGTCGTGACCGTAATGTGCCTGCTTTATCACGCGCGACGCGCGCAGGTGCCGCTGGATTTGACCTCATCATCAATGATCGCCGCGATCCCGATGTTGCTGGCCCTGATCACAGTGTGCGCGACGGCACTGACGATCAACTCCCTGCTACCTGCCTGTTTGCTGATCATGCGGCCCAAGCTCGAGGGCGATCCCCTGATCGACTTGCTTGCCGACGCCCCCCGGTCGCACAGAGCAAGCCGCGGCTGCCGCCCAAGCGTTACGGAAGCGCATCACCTGCTTCTGGATCGGTACACCCGTGGCCCAGGCCGTCGTGTTGATCATAGCCAGCGTGGCCGCAGATCACTTGCCGGCAGTCGCAGACAACGACCTGTCAATAATTGCCTTCCTGGCGGCAGCGGTAGCCGTAGGCGCATGGCTGATTGTAAAGATCCCCGGCTGCCCACTCGACGCGCTCTCCTGGCAGTTCCGGTGCTTCTCTGGATTGGATGCGGTGGGACAACTTTTTTCCGTGGCCTTGGTCCTGAGTCTGCTTCTACGGCACCCGGCAGGTAGCGACCTTGAGATCGTGCTGTCGATTCTGACGGCGTTGTTGGCCATCGGTGTCTTGCAAGTCGCCGCGGCACTGGCTGCCAATCGCGTCCGCACCCATCCACGTCCACTGGCTGCGGCGAGCGCACTCGGCTTGACGGCCGTCTTCGTGTTTGCCTTGATCCCTCCCATGGGCGCGGCACTGGCGGACTTCGCACTCCGAGCCCCACTCACGGGCGGCGCGGCTTGCGTCCAGATCACCTGGGTCCCTGATCGCGCGCCCGAAAGCGTGGACCGCCGGCTACGCGTCGTCGCGCCGGCCGGAGACACGCTACTCGTCCAACGGCCCGGCGTACCGGACACCACCTACTTTGTACGACGGGACGCCATTCTGGCCATGACCGGTATCAATTGCCGTTTTGCGGAGCAGCGAGCAACCGACGAACGCGCCAAGGCTGCACACGCCCCTGCTGACGCCCTCACGTCCGCGTCCGAAGCAGCGGACGGCATCACCCGCTGAGCTGATCCGTATCGCAAACAATGTGGCTCAAGTTCGGCGATACGCCGTCGATATCTTCCTGCGTTCTTCAGGCGCGGGGATAGTTAAGCCCGAACTGAGACAGGCATCACGTAGGCTACCCACCACAGCCTGACGCTAAACGTCACAACCCGACACTGCTTGGCATGTCGGGGGCAGAACGCTCACACTTGTTCACCACGAACGCGCTCATAATGCGCGAGCCGGCGCATTCGCGCGATTGGCACGACCCATGCGACATCCCTGATGCACGTGCATGTCGCACGGCTGCCCACGGATCGGCACCCGCCGCTTTCCAGGCACGTGAATCCATCCACCCTTGGGGAGTTGCTCCATGAAGACGCAGAAAGGTTTCACCCTGATCGAACTGATGATCGTCGTCGCGATCATTGCCATCCTGGCCGCGATCGCGCTGCCGGCTTACAACAACTACCGCGTTAAGGCAGCAGAGAATGCTTGCCTCGGTGAAGCCAAGGCGTATATGAACTCAGCCGTTTCCGCTGTTCATGCCAATATGACGGTGGAACCCTACGCGCCGAAGGCGTGCGCTTCCATCTCGGCTCCGATCACCGCAGACAATGTCGCCAGCAGCGCTGCCATCACGTTCGCGGCCACCTCGAATCCTGCAGGTCAGACGAGCACGACCTGTAACGCCGGAACGGCGAGCTGTGCATTGACAGCTACAGCAGGCACCAGCTCGAGTTCGGGTGGCACGAGCGGCACGACTGGCGGTTGATAAGCCGATACATCGATGACAAAAGTAAAGGGGGCCTTGCCCCCTTTACTTTTCAACCATATGACAACACCGCCTCCGCCAACGGCTGTCCCCCTGAGAGTGGGGCTAAGCGGCCTGGCTGGCTTCTCCGTCGGGCTGGCAGCGTCGCTAGCATTTGATCTAGCCCCCATCTCATCTCTAGCGGCGTTGATACTCGGCAGACTCAACTTCCAAGTGCAACACCCGGCGGAGTGTAGGGTGTCGCGATGGGAAAACAGTACAGCCACCTGAGCGCGGAAGAGCGCGCAGTGCTTCAGGTCGAGCGCA
>NZ_JBDJMU010000020.1:0-62611 GCF_039674105.1 Luteimonas sp. TWI596 | reverse complement strand
ACTGGCTGCACACCTACAACTGGCATCGACCCCATGCCAGCCTCGGCTACAACCCGCCTATCTCCAGAATTCCGATAACTGTGAACAACGTGCTGGCTTTACACAGCTAGCCTCCGGAAGGACGTCTGGCAGGCCCCAGGGCACTGGGGCGGACGTATGCACTGTCGCCGCCCCGGCCTGTGCGCTCAATCTGGGATCGACCCTAGCGAAAGGGCTCGCCCTATTCATCGCACGCCCCGGCCAGGCCGTGGGCGGCATCGTCACGGCGACACGACGTCCGCGGCACCGCGACGGGCGATCGGCCTGCGTGCAGCGCCGCAGGCCGTCCTGCAGCGCCAGTGCGCCGTCGCCGCTCCTGGGCTCGACCGATCAGCGTCGGCGGGCAGCCCCCATGGGCTGATGCAGGCTCAACACGGTACCGTCGGGATCGAGGAAGTCGAGGGTGAGGCCACCGTCGGGTGCCTCGCTGACGGGCGTCACGATCTCCACGCCGTGGGCGACAAGCGCATCGGCGCAGTCGTCGATGCCACCATCGAGCGAGAACACCGGGATCGGGGTTTCGCCCCCCCGGACAGTACGTTCGAGCAACACGAGGGTCACGCTGCCGGCCTGGGCGGTGACCATCGGGCCCTCGTGGCTGTCCTCGACCGTGAGCGCCAGGCCGAGCACGTCGCGGTAGAAGGCCGCACTGCGCGGCAGGTCGGTGACGAAGAACACAAGCGTTTCGAGTCGAGCATTTGCGAGCATGGCGGTTCCTGAAGGTGGGTTACGCCGATACGTTGCCGCCGGAGGCCGGAATGTGAGCACCGCGCCGGATCAACAGCAGATGCCCACTGGGATCATGCGTCCCGAACGCACCGCCCAACCCCGCACTCTGCAGCACGCGGCGGGCCGGCCCCATCGGTCGTGGCATCGTCGCGCGGTGCGGCACCGGGGCCGCGGCGAACGCCCGCAGCTCCGCCCGGACCTCTGCGGGCGCCGCGGCGACGGACTTGCGGACCGAGACCAACCGCTGCCGGAACGCCTGCGGCGAGATGCCGAGCAGCCAACGGATCTCGGCGGCATCGAGCCCGTGCAGGACGAGCCGGGCCACGCGCTGGGCCGCGGGCGGCATCGGCGGCAGTGCCGGCAAGGCCGGCACATCGCAGGCCTGGCGCGCATGCAGGCATTCGCCGGCCGCATCTTCGCGGCGGCGCCGTCGCACCGCACCGCGCGCAGCCAGGGCCGCTTGTCGGCGCAGGGTGCCCGCCAGCCATGCCGCATCGGTGCGGCCTGCCAGGATCGCGGCGAGCAGGACCTCCTGCACGAGATCGTCGACATCCGCCGCACGTCGACTCAGGCGCGCCGCCTGCGCGCGCAAGCGACGCAGCAGGGCGGCGTCGATCGCCGGTGCTCCGGACAGCTCGACATTGGTGGCATCGGGACGCGAGGCAGGCATGGCCCGGAGCATAGCCTCACCCGTGCGCGCAGGACGCCCAGCCGCACTACTGCTGACGCAGCGCCTCGATCGGATCGAGTTCGGACGCCTTGCGCGCCGGGTAGTAGCCGAAGAACAGGCCGGTCGCGACCGAGAACCCGGCCGCCAGCGCGACCACGTTGCCATTGAGCTGGATCGGCAACTCGCTGTTGTAGTGCCCGACCAGCAATGCACCGATCACGCCCAGCGCGATGCCCAGCACACCGCCGCCCAGCGACAGCAGCATCGCCTCGGCGAGAAACTGGCGGCGGATGTCCGACGGCCCGGCGCCGACCGCCATACGCAGGCCGATCTCGCGGATCCGCTCGGTCACCGAGACCAACATGATGTTCATGATGCCGATGCCGCCGACGATCAGCGAGATCGTCGCGACCGCGCCGAGCAGCCACGACATCTGGCGCGTGGTCTGGTTGCGGGTGGCGACCAGCTGGGAGACATTGCGCACCTGGAAGTCGTCCGGCTCGCCCGGTCCGATCCGATGGCGCTGACGCAGCAGCGACTCCACCTCGCTCTGCACATAGCCCAGGTCGCCGGCATCGGCGACGGTCAGCGACACATCCATGACCGCGCCGGCCGGCAGGCCCATCGCCCCCATCAGGCGCCGTCGCGCGGTGTCCAGCGGCACGATCAGGATCTCATCCTGATCGCTGCCGAAACCGCTCAGCCCCTTGCTGTCGAGCGTGCCGAGTACGGTGAAGATCGTCCGGCCGATACGCACCTGTTCGCCGACGCCGCTGGCCTCGCCGAACAGCTCCCGGCGGACGGTCTCGCCCAGCAGCACCACGCGTTCGGCGCCGGTGAAGTGCTGGGGCTCGAACCCGCTGCCATTGGCGATCGTCCAGCCGTTGATCTCCAGGAAATCGGGTTGGACCCCGCGCCAGCTGCTGTTCCAGTTGCGCTCGGCGTAGACCACCTGGCTGCTGCCGCGCAGCGAGCCGGAGATGTACTGCACCTCCGGGATCTCCTGGCGGATCGCGTCGATATCGCCCTCGTTGAGGGTGAAGAAGCTCGATGCGCTCATGCGCGCACCGCCCGGCGAACGGCCGGCGCTGGGGCCGATGTCGAGCTTCTGCGCGCCCAGGCCCGACAGCTGGCGATCGATCTCGGCCTGGGTGCCCTGCCCCACCGACACCATGACGATCACCGCTGCGATACCGATGATCACGCCCAGCGAGGTCAGCGCGCTGCGCATCCAGTTGCCGCGCAGCGCGAAGATCGCCGTGCGCAGGATGTCGAGGAAGTTCATGGTCCCACTCCCGGGCGCTGACTCGAGAGCCCGGCATCGGAACCGGCATCCGGTCCGCGATCGCCGGAACCCGGCTCTTCGTGCAGTTCGCCGTCGCGCATCACATAGGTGCGGTCGGCATGCGCGGCGACCTCCGGGTCGTGGGTGATCAGCACCACCGTATGGCCATCGTCGCGCAGTTGCTTGAACAGCGCGAGGATCTCCTCGCCGGTGCGGGTGTCGAGTGCGCCGGTGGGTTCGTCGGCGAGCAGCACCGGCGGCCGGTTGATCAACGCGCGCGCGATCGCGACGCGTTGCTGCTGGCCGCCGGACAGCTCGCTGGGCCGGTGCGCGGTTCGCGCGCCCAGCCCGACCGCCTCGAGCGCGGCCTGCGCCCGCGCCCGCCGTTCGGCCGGCGGCACGCGCGCGTATCCCAGTGGCATCGCCACGTTGTCGAGCGCACTCATTCTCGGCAGCAGGTTGAAGCCCTGGAAGACGAACCCGATCGTGTCGCGGCGCAGGGCCGCCAGCGCCTCGCGGTCGAGCGTCGCGACGTCGATGCCATCGCACAAGTAGACGCCATCGCTGGGCGTGTCGAGGCAGCCGATGAGATTCATCAGTGTCGACTTGCCCGACCCCGACGGGCCCATGATCGCGACGAACTCGCCGCGCCGGATGCGCAGGTCGACGCCGCGCAAGGCCACGACCTCCGCCTCGCTGCCTTCGGCGTAGATCTTCTTGAGTGCGCGGGTCTCGATGACGGGCGCCGGCGTGGACGTGCTCATCGCGGCGCGCGTTCGCCGATGACGATCGCATCGCCCTCGGCGAGCGGACCGGAGATCTCGACGCTGCTGCCGTCGCTGGCGCCGATGCGTACCGGCACCGCCTCGCGCTGCCCGTCGACCAGGCGATAGAGCGTCGTCCGCGTCGCGCCCACGAGCGAGGCCAGCGTGCGCTGCCATTGCGCGCGCTGGGTGTCGTCGAGCTGCGCTGTAAACTCGGCGAAATCCTGCTGGACGCGCTCGGTCACGCGCTGCCGGATCTGTGCCTGGAGACGGGGATCGAGCGCGCGCGCGCCGCCGCCCGGTCCGCCACGGGGGCCACCCGCTGCCGGGCCGCGCGCGCCCGCCGGCGCGCGCTGGCCCCCGGCCTGCGGGCGGTCCTGCTGGCGCGCGCGCATGGCGGCCAGCGCCGCATCGAACGCGGCCTGCTGCGATGCATTCAATTCCAGATCCGCGGCTGCGGCCTCCAGGTCGGGCACCAGACCACCGCCCGGCGCGCCCGACGGCGCCGCCATTGCGATCTGCGCCGCATCGGCCGGCTTGTACCGCGTCGCCGCGCTGGCCACCTTGAGCACGTTGCGGCGGTTGCTGACCTCGATCTCGGCGTTGACCGTCAGTCCGGGCAGCAGCGTGCCGTCGCTGTTGTCGACGGTCACCACCACCGGGTACGTGACCACGTTGTTGGTCGTGGTCGCCGACAGCCGGACCTGTTCGACCACGCCACGGAACTGGCGATCGGGAAAAGCGTCGGCGGTGAAGTTGACGGCCTGGCCCGTGCGCACCTGGCCGATGTCGGATTCATCGACCGACAGCTCGATACGCATCTTCGCCAGGTCCTCGGCGATCTGGAACAGCTCGGGCGCGGTCATGCTCGCGGCCACCGTCTGCCCCGGCTCGATCGAGCGCAGCAGCACCACCCCGTCCACCGGGGAGCGGATCACCGTGCGGTCCAGATTGACCCGCGTGGTCTGCGTCGCCGCGGTCTGCTGGCGGATCTGCGCCTGCATCGAGGCGACCTGCGCGCGCGCCTGGTCCAGCGCGGCCTTGGCCAGGTCGATATCGCTCTGCGCGACCAGTCGCTGGGTGCCCAGATCGGCCTTGCGTCGATAGTCGAGCTCGGCGTTCTGCAGCGTCGCCTGCGCCTGCGCCAGCGACGCCCGTGCCGAGGCGATTTGCGCACTGCCCTGCTCGATCTGCGCCTGGTAGCTGCTCGGATCGATGCGCGCGATGATCTGGTCCTTGACGACCTTGTCGTTGAAATCGACCAGCACGTCGGTGATCTGCCCCGAGATCTGGCTGCCGACGGTCACCGTCGAAGTCGCGCTGAGGGTGCCGGTCGCCGAGATCGCGACGCGGATGTCGCCGCGCTCGACCAGCGTGGTGCGGTAGGCCGCGTCCGCGCCCTCGCTGCTGCGGCCGGTCCACCACCACAACCCCGCGGCGACGACCGCGATCCCCACCACGAGGGGCACGATGCGCGCCGGACCACGGCGACGGGAAACGGTCTTGGGCTTGGCACGGCTCGACATGCAGGCATCTTCGATGGGCGATATGACGGGGTAACGCACCAGGCCGGCCGCAGTTGACCGGTGTGCGCACCGATCATCATGCCGCGTGCAGACCCGGTGGGCACGGGCTCAGCCGGCCGGGCGCGTCAGCCTGATCGTCACCGTGGTGCCCTCGCCGGGCGTGCTGTCCAGGCTCACCGGCCAGCCGAAGCGGGTGCCCAGCCTGCGTACGATGGACAGACCGATTCCCTTGCCGGCCTGGCCGAACGGATCGGCACGATAGAACGGCTCGTAGACCCGCTGCAGCACTTCGTGCGTCATGCCGATGCCGGTATCGCGCACGACGATGCGATCCTCGGCCACCACCACCACCACCTCGCCTTTCTCGGTGAATGCCCAGGCATTGCGCAGCAGATGGCCGAGCATCACGCCGAGCACGCGCGGCGGCGCATCGAGTCGCGGGCTGGCCTGCAGATCGACCCGCAAGCCCAGGTGCTTGGCGTCGAACATCGGGCGGACCTTCTCGACCTCTTCCTCGACCACCGCGGCGACCTCGAACACTTCGCTTTGCGGCATCACCCCACGCTCGCGCGCGAGCACCAGCAAGGCGTCAATGACGGCCTCCATGTCCTGGCTGGCGCGACGGATGCGCAGCAGCGGGCGCTGCTGGTGCGGCGGCGTCGACGGATCGGCGGCAATCATGTCGCTGGCGACACGGATCACCGTCAGCGGGGTGCGCAACTCGTGGCTGGCATCGCGGGTGAACTCGCGCTCGCGGCGTACGAACGAGGCGATGCGCTCGCCCAGCCCGTGTAGCGCGTTCGACAGGGCCTGCGCCTCGCGGCCGCCACGTTCGCGCGACTCCAGCGGCGGTGGCATCCCGTCCTCGTCGCCGGCGGGATTCCAGCGGCCGACCTCGACGGCGAGTTGGTGGATCGGCAGCACCATCCGTTTGGACGTGCGGTAGGTCAGCCATGACACGATGAAGATCGTCCCGACCGTCAACACGATCAGACCGCCTGCAGCCAAGGCCAGCATGCGGTCGAACAGACCCATCGATACCGCCAGGTACAGCGTCCCGGCCTCGCGCCGATCCACCAAGAGTACCCCGCTGGTGTCGCGGCGCTGCGAGAAACCCTCGGGCGCATCCTTGAACCAGAGCAGGCTGGCAACCGCGCGGTCGCCGCTGACGATGCTGTCCCAGGCGCCGCCGCCGCGGGGGACGAAGTAGCCCTGCATGTTGGCGCCGAACGGCGGTGGATGGGCCGCGTCGGTCGTGCGCGCGCGCCAGTAGGCGTCGGCCTCGGCGCGCAGCCAATGCCGCGCCGCGACCTCGCGGCCGACCAGCGCCGCGGCCAGGATGCAGACCACCAGCGTCATGCCGGCGATGACCGCCTGGAACGTGAACGCATCGCGGATACGGTTGGGGAGCCCCTGGGGCATCGGATCGAGCGCCTGGCGTACCGGCTCAGGCCGGCGATTGTTCGATGTCGGCGATCCGGTAGCCGGCGCTCTGCACGGTGTGCAGCAGCTGCTTGTCGTAGGGCTTGTCGATGATCTTGCGCAGGTTGTACAGGTGACTGCGCAGGGTGTCGGAGTCGGGCAGGCTGTTGCCCCAGATCTCGCGCTCGATCTCCTGGCGGTTGACCACGCGCGGCGATTCGCGCATCAGGATCGTCAACAGCTTCATGCCGATCGGCGAGAGCTGGAGTTCGGTGCCGCCGCGGGTGGCGCGCATGCTGGCCGGATCGAGTACCAGGTCGGCCACCTTCAGCACTTCCGAGCCCACCTGGCGACGCTCGCGGCGGATCAGCGCACGCAGCCGGGCCTCGAGCTCCTGGATCGCGAAGGGCTTGGTCAGGTAGTCGTCGGCGCCCGAGCTCAAGCCGGTCAGCTTCTCGTCCAGCGTGTCGCGCGCGGTGAGCATCAGCACGGGGGTCGACTTGCGCGCATCCTCGCGCAGGCGCTTGCAGACCTCGATGCCGTCCAGCCGGGGCAACATCAGGTCGAGCACGATCACGTCGTAACTGTTCTCCGTCGCCAGTCGGTACCCGTCCAGGCCGTCGGCCGCGTAGTCGACCTCGAAACCGCGCCCTTCCAGATATTCGCCGACCATCTCTGAAATGTTGCGATTGTCCTCGACAATGAGAACGAGTCCCCCTGGTTCCTGACCTGCACGCATTGCTTGGCTCCCGTGGCTGGCGCGTTGATTAATCTTTGTGAAAATCTCACGCGCCGGGTGCACAGTTCGTGAAGATTGTGACGTGCCAGCGGACAGGCAGGCGCTGCGCTACGCTTCGCGCTCCCTCGCCCGAGCCATCGACATGCCCGGCTTCGAACGCTTCCTCCCCGTGCTCCTGCTGCTGGGGTCCAACATCTTCATGACCTTCGCCTGGTATGGCCATCTCAAGTACCGCAGTGCGCCGCTGCTGATGGTGATCGTGGTCAGCTGGGGCATCGCGTTCTTCGAGTACACGCTGATGGTGCCGGCCAACCGGATCGGCGCGGCGGTCTACTCGGCGCCGCAGCTCAAGGGCATGCAGGAGGTCATCACGCTGCTGGTGTTCGCGGGGTTCTCGACCTGGTACCTGGGGCAGCCGTTGAAGTGGAACCATTGGGCAGGCTTCGCGATGATTGTCGTTGCAGCGTGGCTGATCTTCCTGGAGTGACCCAAACGCAGTGCTGCTGGCGCCTCAGTAATCCCAGCCGCGCGCGCGGCCTCATTGCCCTGAGCAGGCGGAACGCAATCGAGGGCGGGGCAGGCTTCGCGATGATTGTCGTTGCAGCGTGGCTGATCTTCCTGGAGTGACCCAAACGCAGTGCTGCTGGCGCCTCAAGTGTTCCCAGCCGCGCGCGCGGCCTCATTGCCCTGACCAGGTGGAACGCAATCGAGGGCGGGGCAGGCTTCGCGATGATCGTCGTTGCGGCGTGGCTGATCTTCCTGGAGTGACACCAACGCAGTGCCGCTGGCGCCTTAGGTGTTCCCAGCCGCGCGCCGCTCAGGCTGGCCGCGGCGAGAGCATGATCACCGCCATGCCTGCCAGGCATAGCGCCGCACCGATCAGGTCCCAGCGCGTCGGCACGACCGCATCCACCCGCCACAGCCAGACCAGGGCCACCGCGACATAGACCCCGCCGTAAGCCGCATAGACACGTCCCGATGCGGTCGGATGCACACTGAGCAGCCAGACGAACAGGGCCAGCGACAGTGCGGCAGGCAACAGCAGCCAGGCGCTGCCGTCCTTGCGCAGCCATAGGTAGGGCAGATAGCAGCCCACGATCTCGGCCACGGCGGTGAGCAGGAACAGCAGCAAGGTCTTCATAGGCCGAGAGGAGTGGGGGGCGGGAACAATGTGAAGTGACGGTGGCGGATCTTTGCCGCAGCGCGACAGGCGTCGGGCGCCTGCCTGGGCGCGAGGCGTCAGCCGAGGTCTTCGGTGTCCGACCGGCCCTCGCTGCGCTTGACCCGCATCCAGTAGGCCTCCTGCGCGGCGAGCGGCAACTCGGCGAACGCGGTGCCGTCGGCCTCGGCCAGCGTCTCCATCGCACGAAACCGGCGTTCGAACTTGTGGTTGGCCCGGCGCAGCGCGCTGCCGACATCGACCTTCGCGTGACGCGCCAAGTTGGCGGCGACGAACAGCAGATCGCCCAGTTCGTCCTCCAGCCGGTCGCGCGCGGCCGCATCATCGGGATCGGCGGCGAGCGCATCGAACTCGGCGCGCACTTCGCCGAGCTCCTCCTGCAGCTTGGCGAGCACAGGCTGCGGTCCGGGCCAATCGAACCCCACCCGCGCCGCGCGGTTCTGCAGTTTGGTCGCGCGCTGCCATTCCGGCAGGCCACGGGCGATGCCCGCCAGCGCCGACCCATCCGTCTCGCCGGCCTCAGCCCGTTCGGCGCGCTTGATCGCCTCCCAGTTGCTCGCGACCGCACCCGCGTCGGGGGCATGCATGTCCGCGAACACGTGCGGGTGCCGCCGGACCAGCTTGCCGACGATCGCCGCGACCACGTCGTCGAACGAGAATGCCCCCTGCTCCTGTGCCAGGCGCGCATGGAAGACCACCTGCAGCAACAGGTCGCCCAACTCGTCGCACAGGCCCGGCAAGTCGCCGCGGTCGATCGCATCGGCGACCTCGTAGGCCTCCTCGATCGTGTACGGCGCGATCGTGGAGAAATCCTGCTGCAGATCCCAAGGACACCCGGCCTGCGGATCGCGCAACCGCGCCATCACCGCCAGCAACCGCGCCATCCCGCCGTCGTTTTCGGCCATCACACACCTCCCTCACAAGCAAGACCGGGGTCAGAGTCGATTTTCCCAAACAGGGTCAGCGTTGGTTTGCTGAGCATGCTGACGGCCATCGCACCTGAAAAATCGACTCTGACCCCGGTTTGAGTGTCAGAGCCATGTGCGCCAGGGGAGGTCGGGATCGCCGATGGCGATGAAATCGCCGTTGAGCAGGGTCTGGCGCTGGTTGTAGCGGAAGGGTCGGCCGCGGGGGTCGAGCACGACGCCGCCGGCGGCCTCCAGGATCGCCTGACCGGCGGCAGTGTCCCACTCGCTGGTCGGCCCGAAGCGTGGGTAGACGTCGAGGGCGCCTTCGGCGAGCCGGCAGAACTTCAGCGACGAGCCGAGCGGGCGCGGCTCGATGTCGCCGATCCGTGCCAGCACTGCGGCGGTGCGCGGATCGCGGTGCGAGCGGCTGGCGGCGACCCGCAGCGGACCGGCCGCGCCCGCCGCCCGGCGCGTATGGATCGCGGTCTCGCCGCCGCCATCGCGGCGGAACGCCCCGCCCCCCGGTATGCCGTACCACAGCGCGCCGGTGACCGGGGCCTGGATCACCCCCAGGATCGCGACGCCGTCGTCGATCAGCGCCAGGTTGACGCTGAACTCGCCATTGCGCTTGACGAAATCCCGGGTGCCGTCGAGCGGGTCGACCAGCCACATCCGCCGCCAAGCGCGGCGCTCGGTCACCGGCACCGCATCGGCCGCTTCTTCCGACAACACCGGGATGTCGGGCGTGAGCCGGTGCAGGCCGTCGACGATGACATGATGCGCGGCAAGGTCGGCCGCGGTCACCGGGCTGTCGTCGGCCTTGGCGACCACTTCGAATGCGTGCGCATAGACCGCGAGAATCGCCTCGGCCGCGCGATGCGCGATCGCGATCGCGCCTTCGACGACCGTAGGCTCGACCGGCGCGCGGCCGTCAGCCACCGTAATGGCGCAACCAGTCGCGGACGATGAACAGCGCGGCGATCGAGCGCCCTTCCGAGAAGTCCTCGCGCAGGATCAGCTCGTGCAGCGCATCGAGCTTCCACGGCACCACGTCCAGTTCCTCGGGCTCGTCGCCAGGCAAGCGTTCGGGATACAGATCGCGCGCGAGCACCAGGGTCGCCTGGTGGCTCATGTAGGTCGGCGCCAGGCTCAGGCTGCGCAACGCGTCGAGACGACGGGCGCCGTAGCCGGCCTCTTCCTTGAGCTCGCGGTCGGCGGCCTGGATCGGGGTCTCGCCGGCATCGATCCGGCCTTTGACCAGACCCAGCTCGTAGCGATGCATGCCAGCGGCGTACTCGCGCACCAGCAGCACCGTCTCCGCATCGATCAACGGGACGACGATCACCGCGCCATGGCCACGCCCGTGCAGGCGCTCATAGCGTCGGCGCTCGCCGTTGGAGAACTCCAGATCGAGCTGCTCCATCCGGTACGGGCCGGCGTCGTGTTCGGTGATCCCATGGATCGTCGGCAACCGTCGGCTCACGCGCGCACGCTCCGGCCTGCACGGCGCCGGCGCTGCGGGGCGATAATGGAGGGATGACAGAACAGATCCACGATCCGGCCATTCTAGCCGACGGCAACGACTGGCGGACCCGCGACCTCGCCGCGGTCTGGCACCCGTGCACGCAGATGCGCGAGCACCCCGATACGCAACCGCTGCTGCCGATCGTGCGCGGCGAAGGCGCCTGGCTGGTCGAGGCCGGCGGCCGCCGCATCCTCGACTCGGGCAGCAGTTGGTGGACCAACCTGCACGGACATGCCGAGCCGCGCATCGCCGAGGCGATCGCGCGCCAGGCACGCACGCTCGAGCAGGTGATCCTGGCCGGCTGCACCCATCCGTCGGCGATCGAACTGGCCGAACGGCTGCTGGCGCTGGCCCCGCGCGAGCCGGGACGGGCGCCGTTGTCGAAGGTGTTCTACGCCGACAACGGCTCGGCCGGCGTCGAGGTCGCGCTGAAGATGGCGTTCCAGTGGTTCGCCAACCGCGGCGACGCGCCGCGACGGACCAAGTTCGTGGCGCTGCGCAACGGCTACCACGGCGAGACCCTCGGCGCGCTCGCGGTCGGCGACATTCCCTTGTATCGCCGGGTCTATGCCCCGCTGCTGTGCGAGTCGCTGTTCGCGCCCTCGCCCGACGCCTTCGAGGCGCGCGCGGGCCAGAGCGCCGCCGCGCACGCCGAGGACGCGGCCGATGCGCTGGCGCGCCTGCTCGATGCGCACGCCGGTGAGATCTGCGCGCTGATTCTGGAGCCGCTGATCCAATGCGCCGGTGGCATGCGCATGCACGACCCGGTGTATCTGCGGCGCGTGCGCGAGCTGTGCGACGTGCACGGCATCTTCCTGATCGCCGACGAGATCGCGGTCGGCTTCGGGCGCACCGGCACCTTGTTCGCCTGCGAGCAGGCGCCGGGCAACGCCGGCACGCCCGCCGGCATCCAGCCCGACCTGCTATGCCTGTCGAAGGGGCTGACCGGCGGTTTTCTGCCGCTGTCGACGGTGCTCACGACCCAGGCGCTGTACGACGGTTTCCTCGACGCCTCGCGCGAGCGCGCGTTCCTGCACTCGCACAGCTACACCGGCAATCCGCTGGCCTGCGCCGCGGCCCTGGCCTCGCTCGACATCTTCACTGCCGACGACACGCTGGCGCGCAACCGACACACCGCCACGCGCATGGCCGCGCTGGCCGCGCAGGTCGGCGCACACCGGCATGTCGCCGACACCCGCCAGACCGGCATGGTCGTCGCGTTCGAACTCACGCGCGACGGCGACCGCGCGACGCCGTTCGACCCGGCGCTGCGCGTCGGCCTGCGCGCCTACCGCCATGCGGTCAAGCGCGGCGTGCTGCTGCGCCCGCTAGGTGACATCCTGTACTGGATGCCGCCCTACTGCATCGACGAAGACCAGTTGCAACTGCTCGCGCAGGTCACCGCCGAGGCGATCGAGGTGGCGACGTCGTGCGCGTGATTCGGGCCTTCGTCGACCTGCCGTTGCGCGAGGGCGAGACGATCGCACTGCCCGAGGACGCCGCCGCGCACCTGGTCCGCGTGCTGCGCCTGCGCGAGGGCGAGCGCTGCGTGTTGTTCAACGGCGACGGGTGCGACCACGAGGCAGAACTGACCCGAGCCGACAAGCGCGGCGCGGCCGCGCGGATCGGCGCCGGCCGCCCCGTCGCGCTCGAGTCGCCGCTGCGTATCGTGATGCTGCAGGGCATCGCCCGCGGCGAGAAAATGGACTGGATCCTGCAGAAGGCCACCGAACTGGGCGTGGCCGCGATCGTGCCGGTCTCGAGCGAACGCAGCGAGGTCCGGCTCGACGCCGAGCGCGCCGGCAAGCGGCACGCGCACTGGCGCAGCGTCGTGGTCTCGGCCTGCGAGCAGAGCTGGCGCGCGCACGTGCCCGAGGTCGCCGCGCCGCAATCGCTGGCCGCGGCACTGGCCGCGCTGTCGCCCGGCACCGGCCGCTGGCTGCTCGATCCCGAAGCGACCGCGGGCCTTGCGACGATGCCCGCGCCGACGGGCGAGCTGGTGCTCGCGATCGGCCCGGAGGGCGGCTGGTCGGCCAACGACCGCGCCGCGCTCGTCGCCGCCGGTTTCGGTGGGCTGCGCCTGGGCCCCCGGATCCTGCGCACCGAGACCGCCGGCATGGCCGCGATCGCCGCGCTGCAGGCGCGGTTCGGCGACCTGGGATGACCCCAGGCCGGGGCTGCCGGCCCGGGACCGGCCTGCCCTAGCCCACGACCTCGCGCACTGCGCGCTCGAGCGCATCCAGGTCCGGGATCTGCGCGACCTCCTCGCCCAGGCGCACATGGGCACGGATCGCGAACGGCAACGGCGCGGTGTCGTGCGCGCCATCGGGTTGGCGCAATTGCGCGGCCGAGACCGTGACCAGGCGCGGGAAGCCTTGGGTCGAGAGTGCGAGATACGGCAGGTGCGGATCGCCGCCGAGCGCCTTGAGCACGACCACCTTGTTGCCAAGCCCGGCCGTGTCGTCGCCCTGGCCCGACAGCGTCGCGAAGGCGACCAGCGGCAACCGCCAGCCGCGCCAGCGCAGCCGCCCAGGCAGCCACGCCGGCGCGCCGGGGATGGGATCGGGCACCGAGTACGACAGCACCTCGGAGATCGTCGCGTTGGGCAGCAGCAGTTGCGTCGCCCCGGTCCGGATCAGCACGCACCGGATCTCGGCCGTCGTGCTCACAGCGACCAGCCCTCGTGCTGGGGCGCGCCGGCGCCGGGCATCCAGCGTTCGATCACCCAGGCGGCGAGCGTCGGCGGGGTCCCGGTCTGATGGCCGCGCGCATTCAACGCCTGGGCAGCGGTGGGGTCGTAGCACCCCGCGCCGTCCTGCCCGACGACCAGCGCGCCCTGCCAGGCGGGCGCCGTGGCCAGCGGCACGAGCGCGGGATCGGCCCCGCTGAGCAGCAGCCACGCGCTGTCGGCGGCCGGCATGGCTTGCGTGATCGCCGCGGGATCGCCGCCGGCGGCGAAGCGCATGTGCCCACCTATGCGCTGCGGCAGCAGATCCGGCGGCAGCACGTACACCGTGCCCGGCGCGATCGCCATGCCGGGTTCGGCCAGGTGCACCGGCATCGCGGCCACGCGCACCATCTGCCGAACCAGTTGGTCGTAGCGTCCGCTCTCCAGGTGCAGCCGCACCAGGATCGGCCGCGGGAAGTCTTCGGGCAGCGCACCCAACAGTTGCCGCACCGCATCCGGACTGCCGAGCCCGCCGTCCATCAGGACCAGCCCACGCTCCGGACCATGGCCATAGCTGTCGGCGTCGGCCAGCGCCAGGCCGGCGATCCGTTGCTCGAGATCGGCCAGATCGTGCGCAGGCGGTATCGGCGGTGGCGGTCCGGACTTGTCGGCAAGCCCACGGAACGACGGCAGCAGGTCGATGTCCGCCGATGGCACGCCCAGAACGTCGTGGTCCTGGTCGCGCTCGGCCGCGTCGGCGGCTGCGGCCGCCGGGGCGCTGTCCGCAGTGGCAGGGGGCATCGGCGCTGCGTCGGCACGATCGTCACTGCCGTCGAAATCGAAATCGAGCTCGAAGGGCGCATGCGGCGGGTCGTCGTACTCGGCTGCGACCGGATCGAAGGCGTAGGCCGCATTGCCGGACGACGCATTCGCCGCATCGCCCATCTGCGCGGCATCGGCATCGGACCCTCGGTCCTCGCGCAGCCGCAGCTTGGCGCCCAGCTGCCGCACCCAATGCGCGGCGGCGTCGCCACTGCGCTCGAGTACCCGGTCGGCGTCCTCGAACACGACCATGCGTCCGGGCCGTGCCAACACCGGCGCCAGGGCCTCGATCGCGTCGGCGATCACCGGCTCCAGCGCGACCACGATCGCGGCCGGGGCGAGCGCGTCCACTTGCTCGGCGTCCGCCCTCAGCGGGTCGATCTGTACGGCCGCGTCCGCGCCGGCCTCCACCACAGCCGCCGCAAGCCGGTCGCAGACCGGGCCGGGCCGGGCCAGCACCACCACACGCAAGGCAGGGTCACGCATCGTCGGGCTCCAGTCCCAGCAAGGCCTGGACATGCCGCAGGAGCTCCGTCTCCTGATACGGCTTGCCGAGGTAGCGATCGACGCCAATCTCCAGCGCACGCTCGCGGTGTTTGTCGCCGCTGCGGGAGGTGATCATCATGATCGGCAACGCGCGCAGCCGAGGGTCGGCCTTCATCCGCATCGCCAGTTCGTAGCCATCCATGCGCGGCATCTCGATATCCAACAGCACCAGATCGGGAATCCGTTCATCCATGCGCTCGAGCGCGTCGATGCCATCCTTCGCGGTCGCCACCGCCAGGCCCTGCCGCTCCAGCGCGCGGCAGGTGACCTTGCGCATCGTGATCGAATCGTCGACGACCAGCACCAGCGGGACACGACGGGCCTGCACGGGCGACGGCGCCGCAGCGATGGCCGCTTCGGGCTGCGCCGCCTGCCGACGCACCAGTGGCGCGATATCCAGAATCACCACCACGCGACCGTCGCCCATGATCGTCGCGCCGAAGATGCCCGGGATTGACGTGAGCTGGGGCCCGACCGGCTTCACCACGATTTCGCGGTTGCCCAGGATCTCGTCCACCGCGACCGCCGCGCGCAGCTCGCCGGCGCGGATCAGCAGCAAGGGCATCTGCAGGTGGCCTTCGGCACGCGCAGGCGCCTGTCCGACCAGCCGGCCCAGGTCGTGGAGCGCGTAGTCCTCGTCACCGTACCGGTAGTCACGGCCCGCGCGCAGCGCGTCGCGCGCGATGCGGCCGACGCCGCGCACCGAGGCGATCGGCACCGCGAAGGTGGTCTCCCCGATGCGCACAAACGCGGCCTGGGTCACGGCCAGCGTCTGCGGCAACCGCAGCACGAACGTGCTGCCAACGCCGTCCCGCGATTGGATGTCGACGCTGCCGCCGAGCTGTCGGACCTCGCTGGCGACCACGTCCAGGCCGACGCCGCGCCCGGCCACGTGGCTGAGCGCGCTGGCGGTCGTGAAGCCGGGCTGCAGGATCAGCGCGTCCAGGTCGCGCTCGGCGATCTGCGCATCCGGCGTCAGCAGGCCGCGCTCGTGCGCGCGGCGGCGGATCGCCGCGCGGTCCAGCCCAGTGCCGTCGTCGGCCACCTCCAGCACGATCTCCGCGCCCTCGCGGCGCAGTGCGATGCGGATCGCGCCCACCTCGGGCTTGCCCGCCTGTTGGCGCGCCTGCGGCGTTTCCAGTCCATGCGCGACGGCGTTGCGCAACAGGTGCTCGAGCGGCGGGCCCATGCGCTCGAGCACATTGCGATCGATCTCGCCGTGGGCGCCGGCCAGGTGCAGGTCCACTTGCTTGCCGGTGTCCTGGGCGGCCTGCCTGACGACGCGCCGCAGGCGCGGCACGATGCCGTCGAAGGGCACCATGCGCGTCCGCATCAGGCCTTCCTGCAGATCCGAGCTCACGCGCGACTGCTGCTGCAGCAGCGATTCGTAATGTCGGGTCTGCTCGTCGAGGGTGTGCTGCAGGCTGTCGAGATCGGCGGCCGTTTCGCCGAGTGCGCGCGAAAGCTGCTGCAGGGTCGAGAAGCGGTCGAGCTCGAGAGGATCGAACGCGATGTCGCCGCTGTCGCCTTCGCGCCGATAGCGGGCGACGATCTGGGCCTCGGTCTCGATGTCGAGCCGTCGCAACTGGTCGCGCAGGCGGTCGTTGGTCTGCCCAAGTTCGAGCATCGCGCCGCGGAAGGTTCCCAACTGCTGCTCGAGGCGCGCGCGGTAGATCGCGACCTCGCCGGCGTAGGTGACCAGGCGGTCGAGCAGCCCGGCCCGGATGCGCACCTGCTCCTGCGAGCCGCGTGTGGCGTCGTCGTCGCCGTCGACCGAGAGCGCCAGCGCAGGCAGCGGCGCTGACAACGGCATCAGCGCAGCGTCGCTGTGCATCCCATCGAGCGGTCCGGACGCATCCGCGGCGCTGCGGGCGGTCACCGTGAACGCGTCGACCAGGGCCGGCGAAGGTCCGATGGCGCGGCGTTCGCCGGCGCGCACAAGCATCGCGTGCAACCGGTCGAAGCCTTGCTCGAGCAGCGCGAGATCGTCCCGATGCATCGGCCGGTGTTGCTCGGCAAGGGTCTCGAGCAGTGTCTCCATCGCATGCCCGAGGTCGCCGATGGGCATGAGCCCGGCCATGCGGGCGCCGCCCTTGAGCGTGTGCAGGTCGCGTTGCAGGCCCGCGATCGCAGGCAAGGCGCCCGGATCGTCGCGCAACAGCGCCACCAGGCCATCGGCATCGTCGAGCAGGTCGATGCCTTCCTCGACGAAGATGTCGATCAGCTCGGGATCCAGGCCGATCAGGTCCAGCGGGCCTTCGGGATCGTGATCCGAAGCGCCCTCGCCCTCATCTTTCCGCTCAGCATCGACATCGACATGGGCGCCGGCGTCGGCGTCGGCGTCGGCGTCGGCGTCGGCAGCAGTCTGCGTCCACGATGTCGCCGTGTCCGGGGCATCGCCTGCGGGCACCACAGGCGAGCACGCGTGCACATCTGCGAGGTCGTTGCGATCGCGTGCATCCGACGTCGCGACGCCGACGTCGGCCTGCGGAGGCGCGACGTCGATCTGGCTCGTTGCGACAGCCGCCTGTCGCAGCGCCCTCGCAGCGTAGCGATGGCGCTCATCGGCAAGGACCTCGGCATCGATCGCAGCTTGGCGCTGCAGCGCCGACGCCCGTTCGGGCTGGCGTCGCGCGCTGTCGAGATGCTCGATCGCCGGGGGGGCCGCGTCCGCCTGCTCGACATCGGCATCGGCCGCGATGTCCGTATAGAGATCGAGATCGGAGTGCGCGCGCGCCTGCCCTTCGGCAGCGACGTCATCGACGCTCAGCGGCGCGGCATCCGAGGGCGCCGATGCCCGAGGCGCGTCTTCGCCCTCGCCATCGTCGCGCTGAGCCTGCTCGACATCGGCCTGCTCGAAACGCGCGCCATCGAGCAGTGTGGCCGCCGCGTCGTCCCCCTCGTCCAACATGGGCGCGTCCACGATCGGCGCATCGAAGTCGGCGATCTCGTAGCCGGCGACCGGCGACGCATCGAGGCGGTCGCGGACGACGCCCAGGCGTGCCGCCAGGGCCGGCAACACAGCGATCCGAGGATCGTCGTCGTGCAGGCGCGTCAGCGTCTCGCGCAGCGCCCCGCGCAACGCGTCGATCGCGTCGACCGCTTCGGGATCGGGCACCGACGGCGTGGCGACCAGCCGCCGGGCATAGTCCTCGGCCGGCGCCAACAACGCGCCGACCGCCGGGACCTCGGCCATCGCGAACGCGCCGTGCATCGTATGCAGCGCGCGCAGCAGCCGCTCGACGTCGAAGGCGTCTCCGGCACGGGCCGCGTCGATCCAGGCATCGACGGTCAGCAGGTGCTCGTTGGCCTCGGCATCGAGAATCTCGAGCAGCAGCGCGTCGATGCGTGCCGGCACGGTGGCGACGGCCTCCACAGCGGGCGGTGCCTCAACGGTGCGCACGGCATCGGCCGCGGCCATCGGCGCTGGCGGCGAGATGCCCGCGTCCCCCGCCGCGATCTCGGCGACTCGGGCGGCAACCGCATCCACGTCGAGCAGCAACGGGGCCTGGTCGCGCAGCGCCGCGTCCAGTGCCGGCAGTGCCTGCGCGGCCACGTCGACCGCTGCCACGACGGCCTGCCCCCCCGGATGCAGGCCGTCGATCACGCGATTGAGCAGCGATTCGACGCGCCAGGCGAACTCGCCCAGCTCGACCGCGCCGACCAACCGGCCGTTGCCCTTGAGCGTGTGGAAAACGCGTCGCACCTGCCGCAGCCGCTCCGGATCGCCGGGCTGGCGCCGCCACTGGGGCAACAATGCCTCGAGATGGGCGATCTCGTCGGCGAGTTCTTCCAGGAAGATCTCCCGGATCTCATCATCGATGTCGTTGCCGACGGCCGCGAAGCCACCCCGCGGCGGCGCCTGCGCCGCACCTGCCGGCACCCACGCACCGTCGCCGGTCTGGGTGTCATCGGTCGAGGGATGGCTGCCGTCGCCATGGGCGGCGAGGCCCTGGTTCTCGTCCGCCTCCCGCGCCCCAGGCGCGGTGCCGGGCAGCGGCCAGTATCCCAGCGTCTGCAGGCGGCTGCGGGCGACCTCGAGGAACCGGTCGCGATCGGGACGTTGCGCGTCCACCCCCTGCAGGAAAGACTCCAGGCTCGCCACCGCATCGGCGAAGGCGTCCAGTGGCCCCGGCGCAGGTGCCTGCGCCCCCGCCAGCAGTTCGCGGTCGACGTACAGGCGCACGCCCTCCAGGCAGGCGGCCGCCTGCGGCTGGTCCAGCATCGCCAGCGCACCGGCCACCTCGACCAGCAGATCCGGCACCGTCAGCAGCGCCGTGCGATCCCATTGCCGGTCGACGAAGACGACCAGTGCTTCGCGCGCTTCGCCGAACGCCGCGATCGCCTCGCCGATCGCCACTGTCCGGGCACGCTGCGCCTCGGCGGCGAGCGCGGCGTCGGTCGCCACCGCATCGCCCAGTTGCGCGACCTGCATGTCGAGCGTGGCATCGACGTAGAGCAGCGCCCCGGCGATGTCGAGCAGCGCGGCTTCGTCGGCCGGCATCGCGCCGTCGACGATCGCATCCAGCGCCTCGCGCTGCTGCACGACCACCGCGCAGGCGTCGTCGAGCCCGACCATGCCCAGCGTGTCGGCCACCGTGGCCAGCAGAGCCGACTGCGGCCGCAACGCGGCGGGATCGCGCACGCCGGTGCGCAGATGCAGGTCGAGCGCATCCTTGACCTGCAGCAATTCGTCCTTGACCGCTTCGGTCACGGTACCGAGCAAGGCGCGGTTGCGTCCGGCCAGGCTGCTGCGGGCATGGTCGAGTTCGGCGTCGCTGGGACGCGCGTCGCCCGGGCCGAATGCCTCGCGCAGCGCAGCGAGCGTGTCGGCCGAGACCGGGGCCTCGTCCTCGCCCTCGGCATCGGGCGCGTCCACCGCCCCGACATCGAAGAACAGGCGCTCGTGCAGCGCGGAGATGCCACGCGCGGCGCGCAGATCGTTGAGCAGCGGCAGCAATACGATCGGGATGTCGCGATGCCCCCCCTGCAGCCGTTCGAGATAGTCAGGCAGCAACAACAGGCCGCGCAGCAAGGCCGAGGCCGCCGCGTCGCGATCCCCGACCTCGCCCCGGCGCAAGGCCTCGACCAGCCGCTCCATTTCCTCGACCACGAGCGCAGGCGCCTGCAATTCGACCATCCGCAGCGTGCCGGTCGCCTGGCGCAGCCCGGTGGCGCAGTGGTGCAAACGCGTGCCGTCGTCGGGCGCTTCGACGAAGCGCTCCAGTTCCATCCGTGCCTGGCGCAGCACCTCATCGAGCTCGGGCTTGATCCAGCCCAGCATCGTGTGGTCGATGGCCTCGCGCAGCCCGCTCATGCGTCGGTCCGTGTCCGGCTCAGGTCGGCAGCTTGAAGTCGGCGACCGAACGGCGCAGGTCGGCGGCGAGCTGGGCGAGGTTGCCGATCGAATCGGCGGTCTGGCTGGCGCCGCGCGAGGTCTGCGCGGTGATCGACTGGATCGTGTGCATGGCCTCGGTGATGTTGGTCGCGGCCGAAGACTGCTGCTGCGCCGCCGAGGAGATGCCCTCGATGAGGTCGGCCAGGCTCGTCGACACGCTTTCGATCTCGCCCAGCGCGGTGCCCGCGTCCTCGGCCAGCCGCGCACCGGCGACGACCTCGGAGGTCGTCTGCTCCATCGAGGTGACCGCCTCGTTGGTGTCGGACTGGATCGTCTGCACCAGCGTTTCGATACGCCGCGTGGCGCCGGTGGCGCGTTCGGCCAGTCGCTGCACTTCGTCGGCGACCACCGCAAAGCCGCGTCCCGCCTCGCCGGCCGAGGCGGCCTGGATCGCAGCATTGAGCGCCAGGATGTTGGTCTGCTCGGAAATGTCGGTGATCAGCTCGACGATCGAGCCGATCTCCTGCGAGCTCTCGCCCAGGCGCTTGATGCGCTTGGAGGTCTCCTGGATCTGGTCGCGGATCGAATCCATGCCCGCGATCGTCTCGCGCACCACGCCGGCGCCCTTGGTCGCAATGCGCACCGAGCGCTGGGCGACGTCGGCCGATTCGGACGAATTGCGCGAGACCTGGTCGATGCTGACGGCGATCTCGTTGATGCGATCGGAGGCCGAATTGATCTCGTGGGCCTGATGCTCGGCGGCGTCGGCCAAGTGCATCGCGGTGGCGCGGGTTTCCTGCGCGCTCGAGGCGACTTGCACCGAGGTGTCGTTGATGGTCTGCACCAGGCTGCGCAACTGCTCGATCGCGTTGTTGATCGAATCGGCGATCGCGCCGGTGATGTCTTCGGTGACCGAGGCCTTGACGGTCAGATCGCCCTCGGCGAGCGCGCCCATCTCGTCGAGCAGGCGCATGATCGCTTCCTGGTTGCGGTTGTTGAGCTCCAGCGAGGTCTCGTAGCGCCGCCGCTGGGCGCGATTGAGCTCGGTCACCAGGCCGGCGATCGCGGCCAGCGCCAACAGGCCGGCGACGATGCTGACCCACACGTTGCCGAGCAGGCTGCGGTCCTGCAGCGAGCCGAAGGCGGTGAAGGCGTTGAACAGCGCCTCGCTGTCGCCCAGCAGCCGGTCGGAGCCGGCCACCAGCTCACCGGCCGCGGCCTGCGCCTGGAACAGCGGCTCGCTGCTGGCCAGGATCGCCTCCAGGTCGGTGCGCATCTGCGTCCAGGCCTCGTCGGCGCGTGCGAGCGCCGCAAGCGCGTTGCCGTTGGTCAGCGCCTGCAACTCGCGTGTCGGGTCACCTTCGCGCAGGCCGGTCATGACCTGCTGGAAGTCCTCGACGTTCCGGCGCAAGCCCTGGCCGGCCACCGCGGCGACACTGCCGCCGGCCTGTACCTCGGTCACCCGGCGCGCCATGTCGCCGGCGATCACCACCTGGCGCAGCGCCATGTACACCTGCGACGACGGCGAGCCGCTGCTCGACATCGCCCGCACCAGTTCGTCGAGCAGCGCCTGCAACTGCGGCACGCGCTGGCTGAAACGCTCGGCGTGGCCGGCAAACGCAGTGACCGCCGCTTCGCCTTCGGCCAGCCGCGCCGCACTCTCGCCCAGCGGATCCCAGGTTGCGGCGACCTTGCGGATCGGGCCGGACACGCCCGCAGTGCTGCCGTAGCGCTCCTCGAGCTGGCGGATGTCGCGCTCGATCTGCGCCCGGGTGGCGTTGAACGCCGCGAACGCGACCGCATTGCCGCGCGCCGCTTCCGACCCCTGATTGGCCAGCCGCTGGCTGTCCACGCGCAGGTTCGAGGCCGAGAGGCTGGCACTGCCGAGTTGCGCGGCGCGCCAGGTGCCGTAGCCGGTGTTGAGGACCAGGACCGTGCCGGCGACGATCATCATCACGACCCAGAAGTTCGTGCCGAGAATGCGCCGTTTGCCTGCGCTGGGATCGACCACTGTGCTCATGCGTTGCGTTTCCTGATCGTGGTGCGCGCCGCGGCGTCAGGCCGCGGCATGTCTGAACTCGGGCGTGCGGGCCAGGCGATCGAGGCTGAAGACCCCCCAGACCGTACCGGCTTGCGCGTAGGCGCGCTCGACGAAGTGCGCATAGCGCCCGCTGGCGATACGGTCGGGCGGCACCTGGTCCTGTTCCAGGAAGCTGCGCTGGCCCAACAGGGCGTCGATCGTCACCGCGACGTCGCCCCCGGGCTGGCGGACCAGCAGCATCCGCTGACCGTCCTGCCGCGCACTGGGCTCGCCTTCCAAAAACTGCCGCAGATCGACGATCGGCAGCAGTGCGCCGCGTACGTTGCCCACCCCGAGCATCCAGGGCTGGGCGCCGGGAACGGGCGTGACCGGCGGCATTGCCAGGATCTCGACGACTTCGTCGAAGGCCGAGGCCAACAGCCGGCGACCGACCCGATAGCCCACACCGCGCCACAGGCCAGGCGCGTCCAGTTGTTCGGGCAGCCCGACGACGTGCGCCAGGCTGCGCCGCTCATAGTCGGCCAGCAGTGCGAACGGCCCCGGCGCCGGTGCCGCGAGATCGGGCGCCGAGGCGTTCACCCGCCCAGGACCTGGCGGATCTGCGCGATCAACGCCGCTTCGGTCGGCGGCTTGACCAGATAGCCCTTCGCCCCCTGGCGCAGGCCCCACATGCGGTCGGTCTCCATGCCCTTGGTGCTGACGATGACCACCGGGATGGCCGCGGTCTGCGGATCGCGCACCAACGCACGGGTGGCCTGGAAGCCGCTCATGCCCGGCAGCACGACATCCATCAGCACCAAGTCAGGCCGCTCGCTGCGACACAACGCGATGCCGTCCTCGGCATTGGCCGCCGCGAGCACTTCGTAGCCATGCCGCTCCAGCCACTGGGTCAACACCGCGGTGTCGGTGGGCGAGTCCTCGATCAACAGGATGCGGGCCATGCCTTTCCCCTCAGGCGTCGACGTGGTGACGGATCGCATCGAGCAATTCCTCGCGCGTGAACGGCTTGGTGACGTATTCGTCGGCACCGACGATCCGACCACGCGCCTTGTCGAACAACCCGTCCTTGGACGAGAGCATGATGACCGGGGTCGTGCCGAAGCGGCGGTTGTTCTTGATCAGCGCGCAGGTCTGGTAGCCGTCGAGCCTGGGCATCATCACATCGACGAAGATGACCTGCGGTGCGTGCTCGACGATCTTGGCCAGGGCCTCGAAGCCGTCGACCGCGGTCACCACCTCGGCCCCTTCGCGGCGGAGCAGCGTCTCGGCGGTCCGTCGAATGGTCTTCGAATCGTCGATCACCATCACCCGCAGGCCGTCGAGGCATCCGGTGGATGGTCTGTCGTCACTGCTCATGCGGTCGCTGTCCCCTGCCCGACGCGCCGATTCGGCGCCGCAGCATCGCGAAGTTATATCCCAGCGGGCGGCTGGGCTGTCAAGCGTACACGCACCGGCGCCAGGTGCGCCGCAAAGGCCCTGCTAACATGCCGGCTTTCCCTCTGCGTGGATGCCGGTATGTCGCTGAACGTCGTCGTGGTGATGGATCCGATCGGCTCGATCCGGATCGCCAAGGACACGACGTTCGCGATGCTGCTCGAGGCGCAGCGGCGTGGGCACCGCCTGCAGTACGTGCTGCCCGGCGCACTGGGCATGGCCGGCGGCGACGCGGTGGCGACACTGGCGCCGCTGACCGTGCGCGACGATCCCGCCGACTGGTTCAGCCTCGGCGCCCCGGCGCTGCATCGCTTCGGCGAGGGCGACGTGGTGTTGATGCGCAAGGATCCGCCGGTCGACCCGGAGTTCATCAACGACACCCAGATTCTCAGCGTCGCCCAGCGTCAGGGCGCGCAGATCGTCAACGATCCTCAGGGTCTGCGCGACATGAACGAGAAGCTCGGCGCGCTCGCGTTCCCGCAGTGTTGCCCACCGACGCGAGTGGCCCGCGACGCGGCCGCACTCAAGGCCTTCGTCGCCGAGCACGGCCAGGCGGTCCTCAAGCCGCTCGACGGCATGGGCGGACGCTCGATCTTCCGCGCCGCAGCCGGCGACCCGAACCTCAACGTGATCCTCGAGACACTGACCGACGGCGGCCGGCGGCTGGCGATGGCGCAACGCTACCTGCCGGAGATCGTCGACGGCGACAAGCGCATCCTGCTGATCGACGGCGTGCCGGTGGACTACTGCCTGGCGCGGATCCCGCAGGGCGACGAGTTCCGCGGCAACCTGGCCGCCGGCGGTCGCGGCGAGGGCCGCCCGCTGAGCGAGCGCGACCGCTGGATCGCCGCCCAGGTCGGCCCGACGCTCGCCGCACGCGGCATGCGCTTCGTCGGCCTGGACGTGATCGGCGATTGGCTGACCGAGGTCAACGTCACCAGCCCGACCTGCGTGCGCGAGCTCGATGCGCAGTTCGGGCTGAACATCGCCGGGCAGTTGTTCGACGCGATCGAGCGCGGATGACACAGGCCCGGTCCCGGATCGCCCCGGATGCGCGTCGCTAGCGCCGACGACCGCAGGCCGTGACCGCCGCGTCGCCGCCGCGGATCGGCGACGACGCGCGCCTGGGCGCAACGCTGGCGTTGTCGCTGCTGGTACATGGGCTGCTGGTGCTGGGCATCGGCTTTTCGACCGAAGACGCCGCACCGGTGGTGCCGACGCTGGATGTGATCCTGACCGAGACCACGCGTCCACTGACCCAGGCCCAGGCCGATTTCCTCGCCCAGGCCAGCCATCAGGGCGGCGGCGAGGACACGCGCAGCCTGCGGCCGCGCGAGCCGCGACCGGGCTTGCAGCCGCACCCCGAGGCCGGCGTCGCGCCGCGCCCGCTGCGTGCGCAATCGCCCGACACCCAGCCGCCTCCGCGCGAGCGCGTGGTCGCCAGCGCACGCGGTCAGCCCCGCGTGGCGAGTCCCGATCCCACGCCTCAGGCCGAGCGCCGCACGCTGCCGCCCGGCCCCGAACGGGTCGAACGCGACCTGGAGATGGCACGGCTGGCCGCGGAGATCCACCTGCGCTCGGAGCGCTACGCGCGCAGGCCCAAGCGCAAGTTCGTGTCCGCCAGCACCCAGGAGTACGTCTACGCCACGTACCTGCGGCAATGGGTGGACCGGGTGGAGCGCGTGGGCAACCTGAACTACCCCGACGAGGCCCGCCGGCGCGGCCTGGCCGGGCGCCTGGTCATCAGCGTGGCGATCCGACGCGACGGTTCGGTGGAGCGTGCCGATGTCATCCGCAGCAGCGGCGTGCCCCTGCTCGACGATGCCGCGCTGCGGATCGCCCGGCTCGCCGAACCCTACCCACCGCTGCCGCCGACCGACGAACAGATCGACATCCTGCACGTCACCCGCAGTTGGAACTTCCTGCCCGATGGCGCCCTGGTGGACGACTGACCGCGCACGCCCAGAGCATGACGTGCCGAGTAGGCCTGCCGCCACGCATGGCGCCCCCGCCCGAGGCTGGATGACGCGGCTGTGCGCAGACGCCTACGGCGCCGGTTATCGCCCACCCGGCACGCGGCCGGCAACGGCATGGGCCCGCGCGCCGACCGTGATCGCGCCGTTCGCACCGTCGACCGGAAGTTCGGCGCGAACCTCGGCGGCGAACTGCGCGACCTGCGCCGGCTGCCACCGGGCCAGTTGCGGGCCGATGCTGGGGGCCTCCAGCACGGTCTGCCAGTAATCGTCGAAGTCGGCGAAGGTGCGCCGCACCTCGATTGAATGCGTGCGCACCTCGCACAGGCCGACACCGGCCCACAATGCCTGCAGCACCTCCACGCGCGAGGCATCCGGCGACGGCGGCGCAGGCAGCACGACCCCACGGGCGCGAAGCCGCGCCTGCAGCGCGTGATAAGGAAAACCGCCGCCGGTCAGATCCCAGGCATAAGCCGAGACCAGCGCGCCGGGACGCCCGACCCGCACCATTTCGGCCACGCCGCGTTCCGGGTCGGGTACGAAGAAGATCACCAGCGGCATGACCAGCGCATCGACACTGGCCGGCGGAAACGGCAACGCCATCGCATCGCCGGCCAGCAGATGCGCCGCATCGCCGGCCAGTCGCGCCCGCGCATGCGCCACCTGCGGCACGGACGGGTCGAGCCCGTACACCTGCGCCGGCGCGCAGCGCGCGATCAGCGTCTGGGTGAACGCCCCGTTGCCGCAGCCCACGTCGAGCCAGTCCAACCCCGGCGCCGGCGCGAGCCAGCCGAGGAACCGGTCGCCGACGAGCCGACTCCAGATGGCCATGTAGCGTTCGTAGCGTGCGCCATCGTCGAAGCGGATCTGCGCATCGGCCGCGGTCACAGCGGCGTCCAGCCCGCGCCCTCGCCCCGTCGCCAGAACACGCCGCGGGCCTGCCCGTAGATCGCGCTGCTGGGCACCACGCCGAACCAGCGGCCGTCGAGACTCGCGCCGCGATGGTCGCCGAGCACCAGCACATGCCCTGCCGGCACCCGCAGCCCATGGATGTCCGGCCCCCCGCCGTCCGCCAGGTCGAGCACCGCCTGGCGGGCGCCGAAATCCTCGGGCGCGCCGGCCACCGGCGCGAGCGCGACCCCGTTGATCGATAGATGGCCATCGACAAGGTCGACCCGGTCGCCGCCGGTGGCGACGACCCGTTTGATGAGTCGGATGCCATCGGCCGGCGAGCGGAACACGACCACGTCCCCCCGCGCCGGTCGGTCGCCCGGCCATAGGATCCACTCGGTAAACGGCACCCGCAGGCCGTAGGCGCGCATGTCGACGACCACGCGGTCGCCCGGCTGCAGCGTCGGCGTCATCGAGCCACTGGGCACGTGATAGTGGTTGGCCAGCGACGAGCGTGCGATCAGCAACAGGCCGAGCAGCACGACCAGCGGCAGCCCCTCACGGCGCAGCCAGCCGCGCAGACGCCGGCCGGGGGGTACGGTGGACGATGGGCGCGCATCTGCAGGCGACGGCGAGGACATGGTCGGCTTCCGCATGGGGGTGGACCCAGGATAGGACAGTCGCAGACGCTCTGAAGGTCCGCTCAACGCTCAGCGCGGCGCGCCTGCTGCTGGGCCAGCGTCAGCGCGACATCGTTGCGCAGATAGGCCGGCTCGACCCGCTCCGGCGCGACCGCCTCGCCCCGGGCGAACGCCGCGGCCGCCAGGGCGGCCAGATCGGCCGCCTGCGGCAACGCGGTCGCGTCGATCCGCGCCTTGGACGCGCCCAGGCGCGTCGCCAATACGCCATCGGCGACGCCGAAGCCGGTGCCCACGCCGTACCAGACCTCACCCGCGCCCGGCAATGCGATCGTGTCGGGCGCACCGACCCGCTCGTCGGACAGCGCCTCCGGTCCGGCTGCACGCATCGCGAATGCGGCGCGATAGACCTCGCCCATGCGCGCATCGATCGCCGCGAGCACGTGCGCGTCCTCGCCTGCACCGGCGCGCAATGCGAGCACGGCCAGCGTCGAGACGGCGACGACGGGGCGATCGAGCGCCAGCGCCACGCCCTGCACCAGCGCGATGCCCAGGCGCACGCCGGTAAAGGCGCCCGGGCCCCGGCTGACCGCGACCGCATCGAGCTGCCTGCGTGCAATTCCGGCCTCATCCAGCAGTGCATCGGCCCACGGCAACGCGAGCTCGGCATGGCGCCGGGGCGCGACTTCGCTGCGATGGAGCACGCGACCGTCGTCCCAGATGGCGACGGAGCAGGCTTCGGTGGCGGTTTCGAACGCGAGCAGTTTCATGAAGGCCGGGATTCGGGAAGCGGGAGGGCGGCGTCGGTCGCGCCGGCAGGGATTGTCGCAGGTGGCGCGGCGAAGAACGCCTCGACATCCGCGATCTCGCGCGTGCGCGGCAGCGGCGGCAGCGAGTCCAGGAACAGCGCACCGTAACCGCGTCCGAGCAAACGCGGATCGCACAGCACCAGCACGCCGCGATCGGCCTCGGTACGGATCAGCCGGCCGACGCCCTGCTTGAGGGCGATGACCGCCTGCGGCAGTTGCTCGTCGCGGAACGGATTGCCGCCGGCGCGGCGGATCGCATCGAGCCGCGCCTCGAACACCGGGTCGTCCGGGGCGGCGAACGGCAGCTTGTCGATGACGACCACGCTCAGCGCGTCGCCGGCGACATCCACGCCCTCACGGAAACTCGCAGCGCCCAACAGCACGCCGTTGCCGGACTCGCGAAAGCGCTGCAGCAGCACGTGTCGCGGCGCCTCGCCCTGCACGAACAACGGCCAGGGGCAGCGCGACGACGCACGCAACAGCACTGCGGTCTCGCGCAGCGCGCGATGCGAGGCGAACAGCACGAACGCGCGCCCGCCCGATGCGTGCAGCACCGGCAGCAGGGCGTCGACCACGGCGGCCGTGTAGGCGGGCGCGGCCGGCGTGGGCAGTCGGGGGGGCAGATAGCACAACGCCTGGCGCGCCCAATCGAACGGGCTCGGCGCGAGCAGCGTCTGTGGGGCGTCGAGCCCCAGCCGCTTGGCGATATGCGCGAAGCTGCCGTCCACCGCCAGCGTCGCCGACGTGAACACCCAGGCCGCCTGAGAGACCTCGCGATGCGCGCGCAGCGGAGCCGACACGTCCAACGGCGTGCGCTGCAGGCGGAAGCCCCGCGGCGTCAGCTCGTACCACAGCACGCTGTCATCGCCGGGGCGTTCGGCCAGCGTGGCTTCGTCGGCGTCCTCGACGTGCGCATCATCGAACATGGCAGCGGACGCAGCGCCGTCGTTCCAGCGCCGCAGTCGGGTCAGGCACAGCAGCGCGCGGGCGTGGCAGGCATCGAGCCCGGGCGAGGCCTCGCGCAAGGGCGTCAGGACGTCGCGCAGATGCACCAGGGCTTCATCGAGCGCATGCAGCGCCTCCTCGACCGCCGGCTGGTACAGCGCCCGATAGCGGGTGCCGCGGGCCGGCAGGCCGTCCATCGCCATCCGCAGCCCTCGCGCCGCGCCGTCGAGCGTCTGCGCCGGCAGTTGCAGCACCGGCAGCGCGCCTGGCACGTCGCGGCACTCGGCAACGGCGTCGCGCGCCAGTTCGACCAGCGGCCGCGCACTCAGGCCCTCGCCGAAGAACTGCGCGGCCAATTCCGGCAACTGGTGCGCCTCGTCGACGATGAAGGCCTGGGCGCCGGGGAGAATTTCGCCGAACCCCTCCTGCTTGAGCGCCAGGTCGGCGAGGAGCAGGTGGTGGTTGACGACGACCACGTCCGCGGCCTGCGCCCGCTGGCGCGCCTGGACCACGAAGCATTCGCTCCAGAACGGGCAGTCGTTGCCCAGGCAGTTGTCGACGGTGGAGGTGACCATCGGCAACAGCGGCGTGTCCTCGGGCAAGCCGTCGAGTTCGGCGACATCGCCCAGCCGGGTCCGCCCGGCCCAGGCGACGATGCGCTGGAACTGGTGGATCTGATCGCGCGTCGCCAGCCGCGGCGCGCCGCGCGCCTGCTCCAGCCGATACAGACACAGATAGTTCGCGCGCCCCTTGAGCAACGCGCTGCGCAGACCGCTGCCGAGCGCGTCGCGCACCCGCGGCAGGTCGCGGTGGTAGAGCTGGTCCTGCAGCGCCCGCGTTCCGGTCGAAACGATGGTCTTCAAGCCCGACAGCAGGGCCGGCACCAGGTAGGCGAAGGTCTTGCCGGTGCCGGTGCCGGCTTCGGCCAGCAGCGTGGTGCGCTGCTCGATCGCGTCGCCGACCGCCATCGCCAGCGCCTGCTGCGCCGGACGCGGACGGAAGGCCGGAATGTGCGCCGCCAGTAGGCCGCCTTCGACCAGCGCCTCGCGGCTGCGTGCAGCCAGGCCGTTGGCGTCAGGTGCCGGCACTCCGACGTCGCAGTCCGGACTCAGTAGCGCTGTGGGCCGGCGACGCGGCAGCCGTCGGCCTGTGTCCGTGCGGCGGTCGCGCCGGCGGTATCGCCCGCGGCAAGCCGGACCTGTTCGAGCGTGATCCAGTGCCGGCGACACAGTGGGCCGACTTGGCTGCCGATCGCATGCGCACGCTCGGCCATCTCCGCCGCGCGCGAGAACTCGCGCTGCAGGATCGCCAGTTCGGCGCGCTCCTGCAGCAGCGCAGGGTCGTCGTGCACGATCTCCAGCGCCTGATCGAGCGCGGCCGCCGCGCCGGCCACGTCGCCCTGGCCTTCGAGTACGACTGCGCGTTCGCGCAGATCCTCGACCATCGGATCGCGCAGGGGCTGCACCGCCAGCTCACCGTCGCCGTCGCCGCTGGCAGCGCGGATCGCCGCGACCATCGCCTGCGGCGCAAGGGTGCTCGCCGGGGCGGCCGCCGGGGTGGATGTGGGCGGTGTGGTGCACGCAGCCAGCGCGAGCACGGCGGCGCAGCGGGCGCCGCGCAACAGGAAGGCGGTCATTGGGGGGATTCCTCGGCAGGCGGCTGGGCCGCGGGCTGCGGCGGCGATGGCGGTTGCGGCGGCGCGGGCGGTGATTCGTCGCGATCGCGGCGGCCGAAGCCGAACCACTCGCGCCAGCCGCGCCGCTCGGTCTCGATCGGCGCGCCATTGGCGTCGACCGGGTTGCCGTTCTGGTCGATGTACGTGGGCTGGCCGTCCTGGTCGTAGCCGCGGCACGACTGGTACGGCGGCGCGTACCCGGCGACGAATGCGAACCGACGTGCGCCCGGGCAGTCGGCATCGGTCGCAGTGGACTGCGCCACCCACTGCCATTCCAGGCCCTCGCTGCCCACGTCGAGCGGTGCACTGGGCAGCCGCGAGAACAGCCCGGACCACACCCGCATCGCACCGGTCGCGCCGACCAGCCCGGTCTGCGCGTTCTGGTCGTTGCCAACCCACACCACGCCCAAGTGGTCGCCGGTCCAGCCTGCAAACCAACTGTCGCGCCCGTCGTTGCTGGTGCCGGTCTTGCCGGCGGCGTTGAGCCGGCCCAGGCCGTCGTTGACCAGCCGGCGCGCGGTGCCCGAGGTCACCGCGTGCTGCAGCGCGATCGTGACCACCCGCGCCGACAGCGCATCGCTCTGCTGCGCGGGACTGGGCTGGGTGTCGTAGCGGTTGACCACGCGCCCCTGCTCGTCGATGACGCCGCGCACGGTGCGCAGCGTCTGCACTTCGCCGCCCGATGCCAGGAACTGATAGAGCTGGGCCATTGCATAGGGGCTCTGGTCCATCGCGCCGAGGATCAGCGCCGGATTGGCCTCGGCGCGGATGCCGGTCAGCATGTGCACCACGTCGGCCAGCGCGCGCGGTCCGACATCCATGCCCACGCGCACCGTGGACTGGTTGTACGAGCTGGCCAGCGCATCGATCAGCCGCACCGTGCCGTGGCTGCGGCCGTCGGCGTTGCCGGGCGACCAGCGCTTGCCGTTCTCGAGCGTGACCGTGACCGGCGAGTCGTCGACCCAACTGGCCAGCGAATAGCGGGTGGGGTTGCTGAGCGCAATCAGGTAGACGAAGGGCTTGAGCAGCGATCCGACCGGCCGGTGCGCCTCGAACGCGCGATTGAAGCCATGCTCGCTCGGCACGCGGCTGCCGACCGCGGCGATGACCTCGCCGGTATGCACGTCGGTGACCACCAGGCCGGCCTGCAGTTCCGGGCGCCCGCGCGTCCCCAGGTCCTTGAGCGTGCGCACGGTCGCGCCTTCGGCATAGGCCTGGGCCGACGGCACCATCGCGCTCATGACCGACAGCCCGGCGCCCTGCAACGCGCCGGCCGGATAATCGTTGGCGAGTTGGCGCCGGATCAGGTCGACATAAGCGGGAAAGCGATTGGCGGCGATGTTGCCGGGCGTATCGGTCACGCTCAGCGGGCGTGTCAGCGCGCGATCGTAGGCGGCCTGGTCGATGAGCCCGCTTTCGCGCATCTTGCCCAGCACGAAATCGCGCCGGGCCTGCGCGCGCTCGGGCTGGCGCCGCGGGTCGTAGTAGGACGGCCCGCGGATGATGCCGACCAGCAGCGCAACCTGCTCGGGCTCCAGGTCGTCGATCCGGCGGCCGAACCAGAACTCGGCACCGGCGGCGACGCCGTGGATCGCTTGCGCGCCACGCTGGCCGAGGTACACCTGGTTGAGATAGGCCTCCAGGATCGCGCCCTTGTCGTAGCGCGCCTCGATCAGCAGCGCGTAGAGGACCTCGTTGAACTTGCGGGTGTAGGTCTGCTCGCGACCGATGCCCAAAAGACCGCTGCGCGCAAGCTGCTGGGTCAACGTACTCGCCCCCTGCCGCGCCTCGCCGGCGCGCAGGTTCACCAGCGCCGCACGCGCCATGCCGCTCAGATCGATGCCGTGGTGGTGCGCGAAGTCCTTGTCCTCGACCGCCTGTAGCGTGTCGGTCAGCAGCTGCGGCACCTCCTGCACGCGGACCAAGCGTCGCTCTTCCTGCTGCTGTCCGTACAGGGTGGCGATGCGCGCCGGGTCCAGCCGCGCAGCTTCGATCGCACCGCCCGCGCCATCGCGCAGCCGCGAGATACGGCCGCCCGACAGCGACACCTGCACGCGCGCAGGCGCGACGACGCCGTCGACATCGCGATAGCCACGGCTGGAGATCGTCCAGCGCGCGCCCTCGGTGGCGTAGGTGCCGGGCTTGACCCCGTCGCCTTCGCGATAGCCGGCCGCGGCCAGTTCGGTCTTGAGCGTGGCGGCGTTCATCGCCCCCCCCTGGGCCAGATGCAGCGGGCGGGCGTAGACGCGGGTGGGCATCTGCCAGCGCAGGGCGCCGAAGCGCTCGCCGACCTGGTGATTGAGATACAGCGTGTAGGGAATCAGAAAACCGAGTCCCAGGCCGATCAGCGCCAGCATCCAGCTCAGGAGGCGGCGGTGCCAGGTCGACGGCACTGCCTCGTCGAGATCGTCGTCGTCTTCGTAATCGATCCGGGCCATGGATGTCCTGCACCCGCGGCAGCGGGTCGATGTGGGTGACACAATAGCGTCGGGCAGTCTATCCCAGCGCCTCCGGGCGGGATCGGGCCGCCTCCCCGACCAGTCAGCTGGAGTTCCGACGCATGTCGTTTTCCCTGGCCGATGCGCGCTTCCGGGTCGTCCGGGCGCTCGGCCTGTTCCGCCGCGGACTCGCGAGCCTGCGCATGCGCGGGCTCCGCGCCACCTGGCAGCGGGTCGGCGCGCAGTTCGGTGTGTTCGCGCCACGCGCGCGCCAGACACTGCGCCCCCCCGATCTGCGCCCGTTCGCCCCCTTCGCTATCCCGCTCCACGACGCGCCCGCGGTGTCGATCGTGGTGCCGGTCTACGGCCATCTGCCGCAGACCCTGGCCTGCCTGCGCGCGATCGCTGCGCACCCGCCGCAGGCCTCGATCGAGGTCATCGTCGTCGACGACGCCAGCCCCGACGACAGCGCGGCGACACTGGCCCGCATCGGCGGCCTGCGCCTGCATGTGATGTCGGCCAACGCAGGGTTCATCGGCGCCTGCAACGCGGGCGCGGCGCTGGCGCGCGGGGGCCATCTGCTGTTCCTCAACAACGACACGGTTCCCCAGCCCGGCTGGCTCGACGCGATGCTCGCGACCTTCGCGCGCGAACCCGATGCTGGCATCGTCGGCGCGCAACTGGTCTATCCCGACGGCCGCCTGCAGGAAGCAGGCACGATGCTCGTGCGCGACGGTCGCGGCGAGAACCGCGGCCGGCTCGCCGACCCGATGCATCCGCAGTTGCGCTACCGCGCCGACGTCGACTACGTCTCGGGGGCGGCGCTGATGTTGCCGCGCGCCTTGTTCGAACGCCTGGACGGCTTCGACATCTGCTATGCGCCGGCCGGCTACGAGGACGCGGATCTGGCGCTGCGCGTGCGCGAAGCTGGGCTGCGCGTGGCGATGCAGCCCGAG
Organism: Luteimonas sp. TWI596; assembly: GCF_039674105.1. Taxonomy (NCBI): domain Bacteria; kingdom Pseudomonadati; phylum Pseudomonadota; class Gammaproteobacteria; order Lysobacterales; family Lysobacteraceae; genus Luteimonas; species Luteimonas sp. TWI596. The sequence goes on along the minus strand of NZ_JBDJMU010000020.1, from coordinate 28,650 downwards.
GCCTGCGTCGTGCACCTGGAGGGTGCGAGCGCGGGCACCGATCTGTCGCAGGGCATGAAGGCAGCACAGGCGCGCAACCAGCCAGTATTCGCCGCACGCTGGGCACACGTGCTGGCGCAGCGACCCGCCGATCCGGTGGCGGCCGGCCCACTGCCGCGCGCTGGCGTGCCCCAGGTGCTGATCATCGACAGCGTGACCCCGATGCCCGATCGCGACTCGGCCTCGCTGCGGCTGGTCAACCTGATGCGGCTGTTGCGCGAGGCGGGCATGCACGTGGTGTTCCTGCCGGCCGACCGCCGTCACCTGGGCGCGGCCACGCAGGCGCTGCAGGCGATCGGTGTCGAGGTCTGGTATGCGCCCTACGCCAAGAGCGCGGCGCACTGGATGCGCACGCACGGCGGACGGTTCGCGCGGGTCATGCTCTGCCGCCACTACATCGCGCACGAGTTTCTGCCACTGGTGCGCCGACATGCACCGCAGGCGCAGGTGATCTTCGACACCATCGACCTGCACTACCTGCGCGAACTGCGTGGTGCGGAAGTGTCGGGCGATCCTGCGCTGCGCCGCGCTGCCGAGCGCACCCGCGACCAGGAACTCGACGTCGTGGGGCGCAGCGACACGACCCTGGTCGTGAGCCCGAGCGAGGTCGCCCTGCTGGCCCGCGACGCCCCCCAGGCCCGAGTGGCGCTGCTGTCGAACCTGCACGAGGTCGCCGGTCCTGGGCGGCCGTTCGCGCAGCGGCAGGACCTGGTCTTTGTCGGCGGCTTTCGCCATCCGCCGAACGTCGATGCGGTGAAGTGGTTCGTCGGCACGATCTTTCCGGCGATCCGCGCGCGCCTGCCGCAGGTCCGCTTCCACTGCATCGGCGGCCATGTCGACGAGGCCATCGCCGCCCTGGCCCGGGTCGACGGGGTCGTCATCCATGGCCACGTGCCGGACATCGCGCCCTACATGGACGGCTGCCGCATCGCGGTCGCGCCGCTGCGCTTCGGTGCCGGCGTCAAGGGCAAGGTCAACCTGAGCATGGCCCATGGCCAGCCGGTGGTCGCGACAACCTGCGCGGCCGAGGGCATGCAACTGCACGACGGCCATGACGTGCTGCTGGCCGACCAGGCCGACGCGTTCGCCGACGCGGTCGTGCGCCTGTACGACGACGACGCCCTGTGGTGCCGGCTCGCGGAAAACGGCCTGGACAATGTCCGGCGCCACTTCTCCCTCGACGCCGCGCGCCGGACCGTCCATAGCGTGTTCGTGGACGGTGTCGAGGGCCGCCCGCAGCCCTGATCAATCGCCGTTGAGCGATGCAGTGCGCAGCCGCTGGGCGAACTCGGCGTGCCCCGGCACCCCTGGGTCGATCCTGCGCGCCGCCGACAGCGCGGCCTGCGCACCCGCGAGATTGCCCGCCCCCAGCCGCTCGTCGCCGATCGCCAGCCAACGCTGGGCCAGGCGCCGCCGCGCGTCGCGGGCCGCCGGCTCGCCTTCGCCCAGTGCCACCCGGGCGTCGAGGCAGGCATGCGCGCGCGCGAGGTTGTTGGCGCGCAGGCCGGCGTCGAAGCATTGCCGGGCACCGGGCAACAACCTGGCCGAGGCACGGGCGACCGCCGGATCGTCGGGCGCCAGCAAACGGGCGGCGCGGACATGGTCATAGGCGCTGTCGCCCGGAGGGGCCATCAGATCGCCGCGCGCCTGCGCGGCAGCCGCATGCTGCAGTAGAGTCGCCACCCGGCGTCGGCGTTCCTGGGGCGGCAACTGCGCACCGCGGTCGGCATGCACCGCGCGCGACCGCGCGATCCGCGATTCGGCCGCACGTACTGCCTCGCTGTCGGGCGCCAGCGCCCGCGCCTCGCGCAGCTGCGCATCGGCATCGGCGAAGTTGAAGTCGCGGGCATAGCGCTCGGCGCGCTGTGCATACGCGGCGCCCGCATCGACCAGCCCACGCTGCGCGGCGGCGTCCTCGGCATCGAAGGCCAGCAGGCTCTGCCACTGGGCGACGGCGCGCTCGATGCGCCCGTCGGCGAGATGCGCCGCCGCGCGCCGCCGCAGTGCATCGAGTTCCTCGGTCAGGCGGGCCTGGGTGTCGGGCAGGTCGACGTGGCCGGGATCGTAATCGCGCGCAGTGGCGACCAGCGCGGCCGCTCCGCGCAGATCGCCGTCGCGCAGTCGCGCACGTGCCCGCTCGAGCAGGGCGGCCAGCGACTCGTCGCGCCCGCGCAGCGCATCGCCATTGCTCGGCTCGATCGCGAGCACCCGCCCATACAGCGGCAGCGCCGCATCGGGAGCGGCATCGAGCCGGCCCAGGGCCTGCGCCGCCTGCGCTTGGCGCAACAGCACCTCCGGCGCTGTCCCACCGGCCTCGAGCGCGCGCAGTCGCGCGTCCACCGCTGCGATCGCATCGCGCGGTGCGGACAACTCCCGGGCCAGCTTGAGCGCGGCCCGGGCGGCGTCGAAGCGCCGGGCCTCGACCGCGGTTCGAGCCTGGACGAGTGCTGCATCGGCGACCTGCGACAGCCCGGCGCGCGGACGCACATCGTCAGGGTCGAGCGCCTGCGCGGCCTCGAACAGTTGCCGCGCGCCGCTACCGTCGCCGGCGTCCAGGCGCCCCTCCGCGACCGCCTGCGCGGCATCGTCGAGCAAGGCCTGCACCCGTGTCTCGGGCCACAGTCGGTCGACGACGAGCACACGGACGCCCAACACCAGCAGCGCCAGGCCGATGCACGCCGCCAGCGAGAACCCTGGCCAGCGGCGCCACCAGGGCGCGTCGGCCGCCAGCGACCGCCACGGGCGTGCGGCCAGGCGCCGGGCGGGCGCAGGTCCGTTGGAGAGATCGTCGCCGTTCACGCCGCGCAGTATGCGAGATCGCGCTGAACAGCGATGTCGCGATCGTTCACGCCCGCCGCGCCAACTCCACGCCGGGCACGCTGTCGAGCTTGCCGAGCAGTCGCGCCAGTTGGCCGTAATCCGAGACCCGCAGGCGCAACCGCAACTGCACACGCGACAGCCGGTGGTGCTCGCTCTGGATCGCCAGCACGTGCACGTCCTCCTGCGCGATCAGGTTGCTCAGATCCTTGAGCAGATGCCGGCGATCGACGGCCTCGACGACGACATCCGACTCGTGACCGCCACTCTGTTCGCCCCACTCGACCGGCAGCACCCGCTGCGGCTGACCCGACGACAACCGCAGAAACGATGGGCAGTCGCGACGATGCACGCTCACGCCGCGCGCCCGGGTGAGATAGCCGGCGATCGGTTCACCCGGGACCGGGCGGCAACAGCGCGCGACCTGGACCAGCAGGTTGTCCACGCCGACGACACGGAAGCTCGAATCGGCCGCCTTGGGCGCGCGACGCGGCCGGCGCAGCGGCAGCGTCGGCGCCTCGTCCTGCGCCGGCGCGTGACGTTCGCGCTCGATCTCCAGCAGCGCGCGGCCGATCTGGTTCGGCCCCACATCACCGAGCGCGACCAGCACGTGGAGGTCGTCGACGCTGCTCGCGTTGAAACGCGACAGCACCGGCGCCAGGTCGGCCTGCAGCAGGCCCAACCGGCGCAGATCGCGCTCCAGCAGCTCGCGGCCGGCCTGCACGTTGCGTTCGCGATCGAGCTTGTGGAACCAGTTGCGCACTTTCTCGCGCGAGCGCGGACTGGCGAGGAAGCCATTGGCCGCGACCAGCCAGTCGCGCCGCGGCGACGGCAGTTTGGCGGTGAGGATCTCGACCCGCTCGCCGGTCCGCAGCACGGTGTCGAGCGGCACGATGCGGCCGTCGACCTTCGCGCCGCGGCAGCGGTGCCCGACCATCGTGTGCACGTGATAGGCGAAATCGAGCGGCGTCGCCCCCTGCGGCAGATCGATGATCTCGCCCTTTGGCGTCAACACGAAGACCCGGTCCTCGACCAGTTCGGTATCGAACGCATCGGCCAGGCCTTCGGCCCGCCCGGCGTCGGTATGCGATTCGAGCAACCGCCGCATCCATTCGATCCGCCGCTCGAGCGCGGCGCTGCCGGCCGGCGCGCGCTGCGAGCCGCCGGTCTCCTTGTAGCGCCAGTGCGCGGCCACGCCCAGCTCGGACGCCTCGTGCATTTCGCGCGTGCGGATCTGCACCTCGAGCGTCTTGCCTTCAGGCCCGACGACCGCGGTGTGCAGCGAGCGGTAATCGTTGTTCTTGGGCCGGGCGATGTAGTCGTCGAACTCGCTGGGAATCGGCGTCCACAGCGCGTGCACCACGCCCAGCGCCGCATAGCAGGCCGGCACGTCGTCGACCAGCACGCGCACCGCGCGCAGGTCGTAGAGCTCGCCGATCGGCACCTGCTTTTTCTGCATCTTCCGCCAGATGCTGTAGATATGTTTGGGCCGCCCGGCAACGTCGGCGCGCACGTCCTGCGCGGCGAGCGCGTCGCCCAGTTGCGTGCGCACCTGCTCGATGTAACGTTCACGCCCCGCGCGCTTGTCGTCGAGCAAGCCGGCGATCCGGCGATAGGTCTCGGGCTGCAGATAGCGGAACGCCAGATCCTCGAGCTCCCACTTCAGTTGCCAGATGCCCAGCCGGTTGGCGAGCGGGGCGTGGATATCGCGGGTGAGCAGCGCCAGCGCACGCCGGGTCGGCTCGTCGGCGCGCACCGCCGCGCGCATCTGGGCCAGTTGCCTGGCCAGCAACACCAGCACCACGCGCAGATCGCGCACCAGCGCCAGCAACAGCCGGCGCAGGCCCTCGGGGTTGCCGCTACCGACGTGTTCGGCATGCAGCGACCAGACTTGGTGCGCGGCGCGCAGACCGTCGAGCAGCGGCACCAGCGCGGGCACGCGCGCGCGCAGCGGCTCGCGCCAGACCGGCACCGCATCGGCGATCGCCGCGGCGACCACGTCGCCATCGGCGCCCAGCAGCGCCAGCGACGCCAGCGTGTCCTGCAGCACCGTCTCATCGAGCTCGGCCACGCCGTCGGCCGCGGCGTCCGCCTCCTGCAAGGCCGCGCGCAGGGCCGGCCCGAGCGCAGCCGTGGAAGGCAGCGCCAGCAGACGATCCGGCAGGGGGCCGGCGGGCTCGGACATGGCGTGTTCGGGACGGTCGCAGGACCGTCTACACTAGCCCGCGACCCCGCCCGAGGAACAGAGCATGCGTGCATTTCACTGCGTCCTGATCGCCACCGCGCTGGCAACCGCCCTGCCCGCGTTCGCGCAGCAGCCCCGGATCGAGGACCGGATGAGCGCCGCAGAATTCCGCGCCGCCGGGCTGGGCAAGCTCGACGACGCCGAGCTCGATCGGCTCAATGCGTGGCTGGCCCGCCAGGCCGGTGCACCGGCCGCATCCACGACCGTGGGGGCGGGTACCGACGTCGAAGCGCGGATCGCGCAGGCCCGCGAGGAAGGCCGCCGCGAGGCCGCCTCCGCCGCCACCGGGCTGCCCGCATCTGCGCCGGCACGCGAGCCGATCGAGAGCACGATCGTCGGCGCCTTCCAGGGCTTCGGCAGCGGCCGGCAGTACACCCTCGCCAATGGCCAGGTCTGGCGCCAGATCGACGGCGCGACGCTCTCGGGGGCCCGTGGCACCGATGTCGGCGTGCGCATCCGCCCCGGCATGCTCGGCGCCTGGTGGCTGAAGGTCGACGGCTACAACACCCAGGCCAAGGTCGAGCGCGTGCGCTGAGCACACACCGCTCGGCAGCGCCGAGCGCAGCGCGCGGCGCCTGACCGAGTCCGACTGTACGACGTCGCCTGCCTAGCAGCGCGGCCTCGCGCGCGGCGCGGTCAAGAGCCGCATGTCCGTGCCCGGATGCAATTGTCGGGAACATTTCCGTCCGCGCCCTGCGGCATCTTCGGAGGGCGCTGCGCGGCAAGTCCCGATGCGCATGCCGCGGCGTGCGATGCACGCTGTTGGCATGGCCAGTCCACGCCCTCAGCCCCTCCCGCGTTCCGCGCAAGGCGCGCACTACATGATCACCGCGGTCACCTACGGCCGCGTCCCCTGGCTGCGCGATCCGCTCTACGCACGAATCGCGCGCCATGAGATCGAGGCCTGCGAACGACAGGGCTGGCTGCGCTCCGAAGCCTGGGTCCTGATGCCCGACCAGGTGCATTGGCTGTTCGAGCTGCGCGTGCCGATGCTCGGGCAGGTCGTGCAGACGTTCAAGTCGCAGACCGCCCGTGCGATCCGCGGGCGCGCCCGCGGCGCCGGTTCGATCTGGCAGGCCGGCTACACGGATCGACGGCTGCGCCCGGACGAGAATCTGACCGACCAGGTGCACCGGATCGTCGGGCGCCCAGTTCGGACAAGCCGGGCTGAGCAGCTGAGCGATGACGCATACAGGTGGGCCCGGCGGCCATGGGCTGTACCCGATACGTGAGCGGGTTGCAGATGGCCGGGCCTGTCGCCGCAGGCGTGACGCGACCGCCACCGGCGCCGCCGACGGCCAGCCCAGCCCTCCGGAAAGCAGTGGAGACAGGATGCGAGCGCTGCGCGGCGTCAGGCCGCGCGCAAAGCCGCCACCCGGCTCGCCAACTTCTTTGCCGAGACCCCACCCTTGGCACCCAGCTCCTGCGCGAACAGCGAGACACGCAACTCTTCGATGTCCCAGCGCAGCGCCTGCCATTGCGCGTCGCCGCCGCGGCCACGAGCGCCGGCGTCGAGCAGCGCGTCGACGAACGGCTTGACGTCGAGCATGCGCTGCTGATCGCGCTGCGGGTCGCGCAACGCGCGTTCGGCGCGCAGCGACAGCGCGCGCAGCCAGCGCGGATACTCGGCCAGCGCGGCCGCAGGCACGTCGCGCAGGAAGCCCGGCGGCACCAGCGCCGCGAGTTGCGCCTGCATGTCGTCGAGGTTCGCCCGCGCCCATCCCATCAGTTTCGAATCCAGTCGCCCGCGGATCTCGGCGACCAGGTCGAGGATCGTCTCGGCGCGCTGCAGCCGTGCCATCGCCTCGCCGAACAGGGCCTTGCCGACCGTGTCGCGATGCGCGGCGAACGCGTCGACGTCGCGGATCGTCTCCAGACCGTCGTCGAGCAACGCGGCGAGCGCGCCCTCGACCAGATCCTCGCGCAGCCGGTCGCCTGGCCGGTCGGCCGCACGCGGCGCCAACGACTCGATGGCCGCGTACAACAGCGCGGTCTTCGGGGCCACCGGCAATTGCTTGCGTGCCTGGCGCACGCGCTCGACGAGTGCGATCCGCAACAGGCGGCGCACGCCCTGTGGGTGCAGGCGCCGCGCCTGCGCGGGGTCGGCATGGACGGCCAGCGACACGCTCTCGCCCTCGTCCTGCAGCGCCGGATACGCCGGCAGCCCGCCGGCGCCTGCGATCGACACCGGCACCGGCGTGTCCGGGAATGCCGTCAAGCCGCGCTGCTGCAGCCCATCGGCGGCATGGGCGGCGAATGCACGCGCGGCCCGTTCGCCGAAACGCGCGCGCAGCGCGTCGAGGTCGCGCGATTCGGCCAGCACGGTGCGCGCCTTGCGATCGCGGCCGACATCGACCAGGCGCAGATTCGCCCGCAGATGCGGCTCGAGCGCGGTCTCATCGAAGTCCGTGGCCGCGATCTCCACGCCGCCGAGCTTGCGCAGAAAACGCGCCAGCGTGCCGGCGAAGCTATCCGCATCGCCGTCGCGCCAGGCCTGGGCGAACGCGCGCGCGAAATCGGGCGCCGGCACGAAGTTACGGCGCAGCGCCTTGGGCAGGCTGCGGATCAGCGCCGCCGCCTTGTCCTCGACGAAGCCCGGCGCCAGCCACGACAGCCGCGCCGGGTCGATCGCATTGAGCAGGTGCAGCGGCACCGACACCGTCATGCCATCGTCGGGCGCGCCCGGTTCGAACCGGTACGCCACCGCGAGCCGCGCATCGCCCAGTGCGATGAATGCCGGAAACAAGTCAGCATCGACACCGTCTGCGACCAACAGGTCGTCGCGGTTCCATTCGAGCGCACGTTTGGCCGCCTCCGGCGCCTTTCGATACCAGGCATCCAGCGCCTGGGCCGAAAGCAGGTCGGAGGGAATGCGCTGCGCGTACCACTGCGCCATCCAGTCCTCATCGACGACCAGCCCGCTGCGCCGCAGTTTGGCTTCCTCCTCGCGCGCCTGCGCCAGCGTGCGCAGGTTGCGTTCGAGAAATCCCGCGCGCAGGTCGATCTCGCCGGTCGCCAGGCCATCGCGCAGGAACAGCGCGCGCGCCTGATCGGGATACAGCCGTCCGTAATCCACCGGCTTCTTGGGCGCGAGCACCAGGCCGAACAAGGCAATCTGCTCGCTGCCGATCACCCGGCCTTGCGCGCGCGACCAGCGCGGGTCGTGATGACGCCGCGAGAGCAGGTGATCGAGCTCGGCGATCACCCAGTCCGGTTCGATCCCGGCATTGGTCAGTGCCCAGACCTTCTCGGTGTCGAGCAGCGTCGCCGACAGCACCCACGGCGGCGGCTTCTTCGCCAGCGGCGAGCCGGGGAACAACTGGAACCGGCGTCCGCGCGGCCCCTCGTACTGCCCCGAATGGCGCCCGCCACCGGCCGGGTCGGCGCGATGGCCGATCTGGGTGGGCAGCCCGGCGAGCAGCGCGCGATGCAAGGCGACGTGCGCACGCATGGCAGCCTGCCCACGTGCCCGCGCGTTCTCGGTCTCGTCCTCGGCCGGCACGTGCGAGACACCCGAAGCATCCACCGACCAACCCAGGTCTTGGCACTGCAACTTGAGCTGCCGATGCAGTTCGCGCCACTCGCGCATGCGCAAGAAGCCCAGGAAATGCCGTTCGCACCATTTGCGCAGCTGCGACTGGGTCAGATCTTCATGCGCCTGCCGGTAAGCGTCCCACAGCCGGACGATGCCGGCGAACTCCGAGCGCGGGTCGGCGAACATCGCATGCGCGGCGTCGGCCGCTGCCCGCTGATCGGCCGGTCGCTCGCGTGGGTCCTGGATGCCCAGGAAGGACGCGATCGCGAGCATCTCGTGCAGGCAACCATGCTGGTGCGCGGCGACCAGCATGCGCGCCAGCTTGGCGTCGACCGGCAGCCGCGCCATCGTGCGGCCGTGCGCAGTCAACCGGCGACCGTCGTCGATCGCCCCCAGTTCGGTCAGCTGCTGCCAGCCGTCGGCGACCGCGCGCGGATCGGGTGGCTCGACGAACGGAAAATCGGCGATCGGATCGGCGGCCGGGCGCGGCGCGTCGCCACTGCGCCGGCCGCGCCGGGCACGCGGCTCGCCGTCCCCGCCCAGGCCCAGCGACAACATGCGCAGGATCACGCCAGCGAGCGCCGCGCGCCGGATTTCCGGATCGGTGAAGCGCGGCCGCGACGCAAAATCCGCCTCCGAAAACAGGCGGTAACACACGCCCGGCGCGATGCGTCCGCAGCGGCCCTTGCGCTGGTCGGCACTGGCCTGGCTGATCGGCTCGATGTGCAGGCGGTCGAGCTTCTGCCGCGGACTGTAGCGCTTGACGCGCGCCAGCCCCGGATCGACCACATAATGGATCCGCGGCACCGTCAGCGAGGTCTCGGCCACGTTGGTCGCCAGCACGATGCGGCGCAGCGGACCGGGATTGAACACCCGGTCCTGGTCGCGCGCCGACAAGCGCGCATACAACGGCAGGATCTCGGTGTGACGATACTTACGGCGCTCGAGCGCCTGGTGCGTATCTCGGATCTCGCGCTCGCCGGGCAAAAAGATCAGCGTGTCGCCGGTTCCCCGCTCGCCCATGATCTCGTCACAGGCGGCAAGAATGCCGTCGAGCACCGAAACACCGGGGTCAGCGTCGATTTTCCCCTGCCCGCGCGGCGCCCCGTTCGCACCGGCTGCGACATTCGACGCTGCCCCCGGTTCTTCGCCGAGGGGGCGATAGCGGACTTCGACCGGGTAGCCTCGGCCTTCGACGTCCACGACCGGTGCGTCATCGAAATGGGCGGAAAAGCGCGCGGTGTCGATGGTCGCCGAGGTGACGATCAGCTTCAGGTCCGGTCGCCGGGCCAGCAGTTGCTGGAGGTAGCCGAGCAAAAAATCGATGTTGAGGCTGCGTTCGTGCGCCTCGTCGACGATCAGGGTGTCGTAGGCCGACAACCAGCGGTCGGACGCGATCTCCGCCAGCAGGATGCCGTCGGTCATGAACTTGATCGCGGTGTCGGGGCCGACGTTGTCATTGAACCGGACCTGGTAGCCCACCGCGCCACCGATCGGCACCTGCAGCTCCTCGGCCACGCGCCTGGCGACCGTGCGCGCGGCGATGCGCCGGGGCTGGGTACAGCCGATCATGCCCGCCGCGCCGCGCCCGGCCGCCAGGCACAGCTTGGGCAACTGGGTGGTCTTGCCCGAGCCGGTCTCGCCGGCGACCACGACGACCTGGTGCGCCCGGATCAGCGCGACGATCTCCTCGGCCTTGCCGGCGATCGGCAGGACCGGATCGACCGTCGCCCGCGGCAGCTTGCGCCCGCGCGCCTCGCGCCGCGCGACCGAGGCCTGCAGCCGGCTGGCGAACGCATCGCGCGCGGCCGGGTCGCCAGGCGTGCGCCGCCAGCGCGACCACAGCCCCAGCAGCGGACCGCGATCGCGCGAACAGGCGGCATCGACCGATGCGCGCGCCCGGCTCAACGCCGCATTCACCTCGTTGTCGCTGGAATACTCCATCACGCTTGCGAATCCGCCCCCAGGTCTCATATTCAATCGCGAAGGCCGCGTATTGTGGCCGCAATCCCATCCCACAGGAGTCGTCGACCATGGCCAAGGCCAAATCCCAACCTGCCTCCAAGTCCAGCCAGAAGCGTTCGTCGGTGGCGCCCGCCGTCGCCTCGCCCGATGCGCGCTCGACCGCGCCGGCCATCGATATCGGGATCAGCGACGCGGATCGCAAGCAGGTCGCCCAGCACCTGTCGGTGTTCCTGGCCGACGCCTACACGCTGTACCTGAAGACCCACAACTTCCATTGGAACGTCACCGGCCCGATGTTCAACGCGCTGCACGTGATGTTCGAGGGCCAGTACACCGAGCAGTGGAACGCGCTGGACGAGATCGCCGAGCGCATCCGCGCGCTGGGCTACAACGCGCCGGGCTCCTATGCCGAATTCATCGAGCTCAGCTCGATCAAGGAAGAGCCGGGTCTGGAGAAGTCGCCCGATTGGCGCGAGATGGTGCGCCAGCTGGTCCTGGGCAACGAAGCGGTCTGCCGGAGCGCGCGCAAGGCCCTCGAAGTCGCCGACGATGCCGACGACGATCCGACCGAGGACCTGCTGACCCAGCGCCTGCAGACCCACGAGAAGAACGCCTGGATGCTGCGCTCGCTGCTCCAGTAAGCGCGCTTCTCGCTCAGGTCCCGCAACAACGCCCGGCAGCGCCGGGCGTTTTTGTGCGATTGAGACGAGAGCGCAGCGTCCGAAGGGCATCGGCCTGCCGGCCGAAAAGCCGCTTCCCCCTCGGTCAAGGCCGCTGCGCGTCCGGCCACGCGAAGCACGCGTGGCGTTCGCATGGAGGCGCGACAGTGCCGCGCAGGCCATCCATGCTCACCCTGCCTTGACTCGGGCGCGCGCCGTCCATGGCGCGCTCGGCGCGGCCACCGTCCGCCCGTCCGCTGCAGCGACGTTTCAGACTGCGCCTTCGTGGAGAACGAGTATCTTCCGTTCGAAAGAAGACGTGATCTTTCACCCTCAGCGCGTAGTGTCGACCGGGGGTTGCGGCAGAGCGGACCATCAATGGTCCGCGGCGGCGAGTCAGTCATGGGTGCGGGTGGGCTGCTCGCGCGGCATGCCGCGCAGCCCGCACAAACGCCCGGCGTGCTTCGCCGGGCCGGACCGCGGCGCGGACTGACCGAGCCGAGGAGTAACCCCCGGACGGCACTACGCTGCTTCCGGAGCCAGAGTAATCGCCGAAGGCCGACTCGCGCTCGATCAAACGAGCAAGGCGTTGGGTCCCACCTCAAACACTATCGGGCGGCTCCGGGCCATCGACTTCACCGCGCGACACCAGCGCCGCGATGCCCAGATCGCCGGTCACGTTGACCGTCGTACGGCACATGTCCAGGAAGTGGTTGACGCCCAGCACCAGGCCGATGCCCTCGGCCGGCACGCCGACCATCGTGCAGATCAGCGCCACCACCGGCAACGAGCCCGACGGCACGCCGGCGGTGCCGATCCCGCCCAGGATGCAGACCAGCATCACCAGCACCTGCTGCCCGATCGACAGCTCGACCCCGAAGAACTGGGCCAGGAAGATCACCGTCACGCCCTCGAACAGCGCCGTGCCGTTCTGGTTGGCGGTCGCGCCGATCGTCAGCACGAAGCGCGACACCTTGCGCGGCAGCTTGAGATTCTCGTCGGCCACGCGCAGCGCCGTGGGCAGCGTGGCGTTGCTCGATGCGGTCGAGAACGACATCAGCATCGCTTCCTGCGCCCCCCGGAAAAACGCCAGCGGCGACCAACCGCCGAACAAGCGCAACGCCAGCGAATAGGTCACCAGCATGTGCAGCGCCAGCGCGCCGGCCGCCACAGCAACATAGGCGCCCAGGCGGACCAGCAGGTCCCAGCCGAACAGCACCGCCAGGTTGAACATGAAGCAGAACACCGCGATCGGCGCCAAGCGGATCACCAGTCCGATCAGCGTCATCGAGACCTCGAACAACCCCTCGATGCCGCGCTTGAGCGCGGCCGCGGCCTCGGACTTCGTCAGCACCAGGCCGATGCCGAACATCAGCGCGAAGAACATCAGCGCCAGGATGTTGGCGTTGTCCGACGCGGCGCCGACCACGTTCTGCGGCACGATCGACAGCAGCATCTCCATGCCCTTGGCCCCACTGCGGCTGTCGCTGACGATCGCCTCGGTGCGCTGCGCGCTCTCGGCCAGCAGTTGCTGCGCCAGCGCCGGATCGACGCCTGCGCCCGGGCGGAACAGGTTGACCATCACCAGACCCAGCAGCACCGCCAGGCCCGACAGCACGATCGTCCAGGCCAGCGTGCGCCAGCCGATCCGCCCCAGCGAGGCGACATCGCCCATTTCCGACACGCCGACCACCAGCGCCGAGAACAGCAGCGGCACGATCAGCATGAAGATCAGGCTCAGGAACAGCGTACCGAGCGGCTCGGTGACCCAGGCCACGAACGTCGCGACCAGCGGACGGCACTGCCAGCCCGGCTCGGCGACCGCGCAGGCAGCCGCAGCCGGGTCGGCCGGCGCCCAGGTTGACAGGCCGGTGTAGTGGGCGATCAGGCCAAGCAGCAATCCGGCGGCGAAGCCGATCGCGATCTTCCAGTGCAGCGGCAGACGGGGACGGGCGGATGCGCGCGGACGGGCCATGGCGTGATCGCTGCAGGAAAGCAGCGGAGGCTAGCAGGAAGCGGGCCTCAGCGCCGCGGATAGAGCGGCGGCAGGACGGCCTCATCATCGGGTGCCACCGGGCCGGCCGCGACCGCGCCGGTGCGGAAGGCCTGGCGCAGCGCGGCGCGCGCCGCCACCAGGTCGCCCTCGCCCCAGCGCGCCCGCTGCCACTGCGCGAGCGCATCGCGCTGGCCGGCATCGGCGAGCGCACGCCGCAACGCGTCGAGATCCGCCGCCGGCGGATCGACCAGCGCGCGCAGTGCCGCTTCGACCTCGGCCGGATCCCCGGTCTGCAACACGGTCGCCAACGACGGTCCGACGATCCGCGACCTCGGCACCGCAGCCGCGCCGGGTACCGCGGCGACCAGCCCTCGCGCGCCGACACGCGCGCGGCGCAGCCCGTGCCAGGCCACGACGCTGGTCGCCAACCACAGCAACGCGAACAAGCCGGCCAGCCACGGCCAGAGTCGACTGCCGTCCGCGTCCGCCCCAGAGACGGCCGGCAGACCCGGCGCGGGTGGCACCGCCTGCACGTCGGCGGTGTCGCCACCGCCGGGGTCCACCTCCAGGCGCAGATCCGGGGCCGCGCTGGTCCGGGCGGCGCCTGCGCGGACATCCCACCACCCCACGCGGGGCCCGGCCACGCGCAAGGGGCCGGCCGCCCGCGGCACGATCGAAAAGCGGCGGGTCATGCGCACCCGCGGACGTCCCTCGTCGAAACGCTCGTCGTACTGCGGGGGTTCGGCGAACACCTGCGCGCCGTCGGGCGCCGGCAAGGTGATGTCGGGCAACTGCGTGCCGACCGCGCCATCGAAGGTCGCCTCCAGCGTCAACGTGGTCGCAGCCCCGGCCCGGCCGCGCTCGGGCTGCTCGAGCCAGCGCAGTTCCAGGTTCCGCAGCGGCAGCCACGGCTGCGACGCCGTACCGGGCATCGCGCGCACCGACAGCGCGCTCGCCGGGCCATTGGCCGACAGTTGGCGCGGCCCGCGATCGAACAGATCGTCGAAGAAGCCGCCGCCCGCGCCGCGCCCTTCGAAACGCGCGCCCGGAATTGTCAGCGGCCCGCTACGCTCGGGCACGAGCAGAAAGCGCCGTTCGACCACGTTGTAGCGGCGGCCCTCGAACTCGCGGCTGTAGGTGATGTCGTTGCCGATCCGCTGCAGCGACGCGCCCTCGGGCTCGGGCTGTTCGAGCTGGCCCGAGACCAGCGGCACCGCATAGTGCAGGCGCAGGGTGTAGCCGACCGCCTGCTGCACGTAGGGCGTGTCGGTCTCGAGTTCGGCCTCGACGAACGCGGCCGCCCCGTCGCGGGCCGAGCGCACCGGCGCCGGACCGACCGTCAGCGACAAGGCATCGGTGCGCGCCCCCCCGACCTGCAGCGGCGGGACCGTCAATCGGCCCTCGCGCCGCGGGCGCAGCGCCACGCCGAACAGCGCACGCTCGATCTGGCGTCCGTTGCGGATCTCGACCTGGCGTCGGCTGGTGTGCCCGCTGAGCTCGAAGTCGCGCGCCAGCCCGCTCCAATCGGGCACCGCGACCGCTTCGTCGGTCTCGACATTGAGCGTGGTGGTCTCGCCCAGCGCGATCCGGTCGCGGTCCAGCCAGGCACGCGTCTGTGCCTGCAGGCTCCCGGCCATGCAAGCGAGCAGCACCGCCAACGCCGCGGCCTGACGCCATGTCCGCATTCCGGTCCTCATCGCAGTGCCTCCGCGCCGTGGCGCCGCTCGTGTTCGATCCGGAACTGCGCCCGCAACAGCCCGCCCGGGTCGTCGGGCACGCGCCGCAGCCAGGCCTGGTTGGCCTGCTCGCGCTCACGCTGTGCTTCATCGTCCTGCCGGTCGGCAGGCATGGCGTCGCCGGGTGACCGGCGACCCTCGCCCGCGTCTTCGAGTGCCTGCTGCATGCGCTCTCGCATGGCCTGGTCGGTGCGCTGCTGCGCGGCCTCGTCAGGAGGCGGTGTCGCGTCGGGGGGCGAGGGCGGCGTATCGGGGCGTGGCGCGCCGTCGGATGACGGTGCGGGCTGCGGTGCGCCGCGATCGCCTGCCCGGCCGTCGCCCGGATCCGGGCGCCCCGACTGGCGCTGCTGGTCGCGTGGCGGCGACCGCGGATCGTCGCGCGCGCCGGGCGGCGGCTGACGGCGACGCGCCGCCTCGACCGCGGCGCGATTGGCCTGCGCATCGGCCATGTCCGGCTGCAACCGCAGCGCCTCGTCATAGGCGGCGATGGCTTCGTCGAGCCGCCCCAGGCGCGCCAGTGCATTGCCGCGGTTGTAGGCGGCGCCTGGGCCGGGCAGCCCGGCCCAGGCGCGCAATGCGTCCTCGTGCCGCCCGTCGCGATAAGCCGCCGCGCCCTGCGCGAGCTGCGCGTGGGCGATCTGGTCGGCGCGCCGCCAGGGCGTACCGACCGGCGCCTGCGCCGTCTGCGCGGCATGCGCCGGCAGGATCGGCCAGACCAGCGCCCCCGCCAGCACCGCGACTGCGGCGCCGCGCCGGAACGCCAGCAGTACCAGCGCCAGCAACGGCAGCAACAGCCAGTAGCCCTGGTCGGCGATGCGCCGGGCCTGCGTGTCGTCGTCGGCTGCGGCGCCGGCCCCGTCTGCGCGGGCCTCGCGCAGGCCGAGCGCGTCGAGATCGCCGTCGTCGGCGGTCACGCGATGCCAGCGCCCACCGCCGGCGGTCGCCAACGCCTGCAATGCGTCGGCATCCAAACGGGCATGGACCAGCGCACCATCGCGATCGCGATAGGCCGCGCCGTCCGCGCTGCCCAGGCCCAGCACCGAGACCCGGTACCCCATTCGCACCGCGGCCGCAGCCTCGCGCACCGCGGCCCGGTCGGCGCTGTCGGTCAGCAGCACGATATCGCCGCGCTGCGCATCGCCCTGGCGCAACAATCGCGTCGCCTGCTCGATCGCGCGATCCGCGCGCTGGCCGTCCACCGGCATGATGTCGGGCGCGAGCGCATCGAGATACAGCGCGACATTCGCAGCATCGTCGGTCAGCGGCGCCACCATGTAGGCATCGTCCGCATAGACCAGCAGCGCCACCGGCCCCTGGCGCAGGGCGAGCAGCCGCGCGAGCTTGGCGCGTGCCTGCAACAGGCGCGACGGCGGCAGGTCGGTCGCCGTCGTCGCCGACGACAGGTCCAGCGCGACGACGAGCGGCGTCGCGGCGACGGACGCCAACGGCACGTCGACCTGGCGCCAGCCCGGGCCCGCCAGCGCCAGCACCGCGAGCAGGCCCGCGCACAGCCAGGCAGCCAGCGCCAGCAGCCCGCGCCGGCCGGGGCGGCGCTCGAGCAGATGCGGCAGCAGATGCGGATCGACCGTCTGCCGCCAGGTATCCTCGCCGCGCCGACGCGCCCACCAGACACCGGCCAGCAGCGGCAGCACCAGCAAGGCCCACAGCCAGGCCGGCCGGGCAAAGACCACGTCGGGCCAACCGCCGCTCATCGCGCGCCCCGCATCGGCAACCCCCAGGCGCGCGGCACCAGCACCAGCATCAGGAGCACGCAACCGGCCGCAAGTGGCCACGGATAGCGTTCCACCCGCGCACGCAGTGCCGGACCGGGCGTCTCGACCGGTTCGAGCCGGTCGATCTCGGCATAGATGCCGGCCAGCGATTCGGTGTCGCGGGCCCGGAACGCACGGCCACCGGTCGTCTCGGCGATCGCCTGCAGCGCCGCTTCGTCGATCGCCGGCTCGCCGCCGCCGGGCAGACGGAAGCCGAGCATCTGCAAGCCGTCCTCGTCGCTGCCGAAGGCAATGGTGTGCACGCGCAAGCCAGCGTCGCGCGCCAGTTCGGCCGCCTTCTGCGGGCTCAGCGCACCGGCGTTGCTGACGCCGTCGGTCAGCAGTACCAACACGCGGTCGCCCTCGCCGTCCTGCAGTCGTCGCACCGCCAGCGCGATCGCATCGCCGATCGCGGTCTCGCGCCCGGCCAGCCCGACCACGGTCCGGTCCAACTGCTGGCGCACGCTGTCGCGATCGAACGTCATCGGCGTCACCGCGTAGGCACGCTGCCCGAACACGATCAGCCCGATCCGGTCGCCTGCCCGGCGCTCGAGGAAGTCGGCGATCACCGCCTTGGCCGCCGTGAGCCGGTCGACTGCGCGCCGTCCGATCACCATGTCCTCTTCGCTCATGCTGCCCGACAGGTCGACCGCCAACATCAGGTCGCGCGCCGTCCGCGGCGGGTGCTCCGGCGGGCCGACGCCCTGTGGACGCGCCGCCGCAATGCACAGCAAGGCCCAGGCCGCCCACAACAGCCACGACGCCCGCGCGCCACCCCGGCCGGCGGTCGGTGCGGCGATCGCGTCGAGCCCGACATACGGCACCCGCAGCGCATCGCCTTCGCTGCGGACCGGCGGCCACCAGCGCCGCAGCGCCCAGGGCAACGGCAAGGCCAGCAGCATCCACGGCCAGGCGAACGCCGACAGCAGTCCATCCGCAGCCGCAGGCAGGCTCATCGCCCCGCCGCCATCAACGCCAGGAAGCGCAGGCGGGCCGCGGCGTGCAGTGCATCGAGCACGTCGCCATCGACCGCCCGCCGGAAACCGCCGTCGTGCAGCAAGCGCCCCGCGCCTTCAACGAACACCGGCGGGCCTTCGCCCTCGTCCAGGAACGCCAGCCAGGCATCGCCCTGCAACCGGTCGGCATCGGGACGCACGCGCCTCGCCGCCCGGCGCAGCAGCGCCGACATCGCGGCGATCTTCGCAGGCGCGTCGATCGCCGCCTCGACCTGGGCATCGAACAGCCGCGCCCAGGCGCGGCGCCGGCGCGCGCGCCGCCAACGCAGGCCGGCCACCACGGCGAGCATCGCCACGACCGCCGCGGCGAGCCACCACCAGCCGGGCGCCGGCGGCCACCAGCCCGGGGCGGCGGTCACGTGGATGTCGCGCAAAACCAGATCGGGTACCGCCATGTCAGGCCGCCTTCGGCCGGCCGAACGCCGGCAACCACACATCGCTGGGCATCTCGCTCGACAGCAGCACGCAGCGCACGCGCGCCGCACGCAGCGTGGCCTGGGCCCGGGCGATCGGCTCGGCGAACGCCGTCTGCCAGCGCGCGTGCTGCGCCCCGTCGCGCAGATCGAGCTCCACTCGCCCCGACGCGGTGGCAAGGCGCAGCCGTGCCCGCGGCGGCGCCTGTTCCAGTGGATCGGTCAACAACACCACCAGCACCTGGTTGTGCGCGGCCAGCGCCGGCCAGCGCTGCGCCGGTACGGTCGCGATACTGGCGGCATCGGCCAGCACCAGCAGGCGCGCGCCAGGCCGCAGCAGCCGCCCGGCATGATCGAGCGCGACCGCCAGCCCGGCATCGCCCGCAGGCGGCGCGGCATACCAGCGCGCGAGCGCATGCAGCACACGCAGCGCACCGCGACTGCCCGATGCCGGCGGCACCGGCGCCTCGTCATGCGTGCCGCGCAGGGCGGCGATGCGATCGCCGTCGGCCACGGCCGCCCAGGCGGCGACCGCCGCCGCGCGCGCGGCCTGGACCGACTTGAACCGCACCCGGCTGCCCACGTACAGCGTCGGCGCGGTATCGGCCACGAGCAAGGTCAGCCGTTCGCGCTCGGTCTGGAAGGCCTTGGTATGCGGCCGGCCGGTGCGCGCGGTCACGCGCCAATCGATGTGGCGCGCATCGTCGCCGGCTACGTACTCGCGCGACTCGGCGTATTCCATGCCCTGGCCACGCAGCGGCGATGGCGCCTGCTGGCGCAGGCCCGTATGCGCGCGCAGGGCCGCCCCCTGCCGCGTGGCACTCGCGCGCAGGGCAATGAGCTCGGCCAGCGCCGGGCGCACGCCGGCCGCCGTGTCCACGGCCCCGTCCGCGTCCCGCATTGCCGAATGCCCGATCACGACCTTCCGGTTCCGGCCGTCAGGGCAACGGGACGCGGTCGAGCAAGGCCTGGACCAGGCGCTCGCCGTCCCAGCCCTCGGCGGTCGCCTCGTAGCTGGGCAGGATGCGATGCCGCAGCACGTCCGGGGCCACGGCGCGGACATCGTCGGGCGTGACGAAGTCGCGGCCGGCGAGCCAGGCCACGGCCCGCGCGCAGCGTTCGAGCGCAATCGAGCCGCGGGGGCTGGCGCCCCAGGCGATGCGGGCGGCAAGGGCGGCGTCATAGGCCGCGGCATCGCGCGAAGCCAGGACCAGCTCGACCAGATACCGCTCCACCGGCGGCGCCACATGCAACGCGAGCACCGCCCGGCGCGCCGCAAACAGCGCCGCGAGCGGCATCCGATCGACCGCCTCGGGCCGTGCATCGAGCCGGGCCAGCGCCCGGTCGCGCGCCAGCTGCAGGATGCGCGCCTCGGCCCCGGCATCGGGATAGCCCACGCGCACATGCATCAGGAACCGGTCGAGTTGCGCCTCGGGCAACGGGAACGTGCCCTCCTGTTCGATCGGATTCTGCGTGGCCATGACCAGGAAGGGATCGGGCAGCGGGTAAGTCCGGCCACCGACCGTCACCTGGCGCTCGCCCATGGCCTCGAGCAGCGCGGACTGGACTTTCGCCGGCGCGCGGTTGATCTCGTCGGCGAGCAGCAGCGGATGGAAGATCGGGCCGGCCTGGAACTCGAACCGGCCCTCCTGTGGACGCCAGATCTCGGTCCCGGTCAGGTCGGCGGGCAGCAGGTCGGGCGTGAACTGCAATCGCGCGAAATCAGCATCGAGCCGCGCCGCGAGCGCCCGGATCGCACTGGTCTTGGCCAGGCCCGGCGCGCCCTCCACCAATAGGTGCCCATCGGCCAGCAAGGCCACCAGCAACCGGTCGACCAGCGCGGGCTGACCGACGATCTCCTCGCTCAGAGCCTCGCGCAGCGCGACGAATCGCGCCTGCAACTGCCCCGGTTGTTCGACCGCATGTTCCATCGGGTTCCCTGTGTCCGGCGCCCGTTGCGCCGCTCGACAGTGTGACCCGAACCGGGGGGCGGGGTTCAACCCGCGGGTCCGCGCGCGTTAGCCGCCGGACATGAAAACGGGGCCCTTTCGGGCCCCGTGGCGACATGCGCGGCGGCGGCGCTCAGCCGATCGGGCGCTGCGCGACGCGCATGACCTTCGGGGTGACGAAGATCAGCAGTTCGGCCTTGTCCTTGGTGCGGCCGCGGCTCTTGAACAGGTTGCCCAGGATCGGCAGGTCGCCGAGGAACGGCACCTTCGACAAGGACGCGCGATCGGTGAACTCGTAGACGCCGCCGATCGCGACCGTCTGGCCGTCGTCGATCAGTACCGCGGTGGTCACGTTGCGCTTGCTGATCAGCGGCACCTTGCCGACGTTCGGGTACTCGACATAATCAACGATCTCATCCTTCTTGATGTCCATCGCCAGGAACACGCGGCCGTCGTTGGTGATGGTGGGGGTGACCTTCAGTTCCAGCAGCACGTCCTTGAACTGCACCGTCGGGACATTGTTGCTCTGGCCGCCGGTCACGGTGATGTAGCCGACCTCCTGTCCCTGGCTGATCGTGGCTTCGCGCTGGTTGCTGGTGACGACGCGGGGATTGGAGATCACCTCGCCACGCTGCTCGGTCTGCAACGCCTGCAACTCGACCGCCCAGTTGATGGTGTTGCCCAGGATCGTGAAGGCCAGCGACGGGGCGTTGCCGGTCACCGGCAGGTTCACATTCAGGCCGCCAGGGACACCGACAGAGCCATCTTGGCCAATAGGTAACTTGCCGCCAACATCGACGCGATCGTCGACGCGCCTGGCCGTCGATACGCCAAAGCGCGCCCCGAGATCGCGTGCGAACGACTCGTTGGCGATCACGATGCGCGCCTCGATCACGACCTGGTCGACCGGCTTGTCGAGCAGATTCACCAGGCGCCGGATCTCGTTGACGCGCGAGGGGATGTCGATCACCAGCAGCGTGTTGGTGCGGCGGTCGAAGCTCAGGCTGCCGCGCGTCGACAGGAAGCCGCGTTGCTGCGACGTGCCGGCCCCGGTGTTGTTGACGTTGGCGCCCGTGCCGTTCTTGCTTTCCTCGGTCAGCAGCTTGGCGATGTCCTCGGCATTGCCGTAGCTGATCGGGATGTACTCGGTGGTCATCTCCGCGCGCTCTTCGATCGCCAGGCGCGCATCTTCCTTGGCCTGCTCGAACGCGGCGATCTCGGCCTGGGGGGCGACCCAGACCACATTGCCGCTGCGGCGCTTGTCGAGCGACTTGGCCTGCAGCACGATGTCCAGCGCCTGGTCCCACGGCACGTTCTGCAGACGCAAGGTGACGTTGCCGGCCACGCTGTCGCTGGCGACGATGTTGAGGTCGGATTCGTCGGCGATCAGCTGCAGCACCGTACGCACCGGCACGTCCTGGAAGTTGAACGTCACCGGCCGGCCGCTGTAGGCCCGCGCATCGGACACGGTGGTCGCCGCTTGTCCCATCGCGGCGGCGGCGGTGGAGGCCCCGACCGCACGATCGCTCGAGGCGGCGCGTGGCACGATCTCGACGATGTAGTCGCGACCGCTCTGGTAGGCCATCGGCTCGAAGTCGCCGCGCGCGCTGAGCACGACCTGCGCGCCGTTGCCGCCCTGACGCGCGTCGATGCGCTGCACCGGGGTGGCGAAGTCGACGACGTTGAGCGGGCGCTGCAATTGCGCCGGCAGTGTCGCACCTCCCAGGTTGATGACGACATTGCCGTCCTGCGTGCGCAGGTCGGGCGCGGCGCCCTCGCCGTCGAAGCGCAGGATCAGCTTGCCCGAGCCGCCGTCTCCACGCTTGAAATCGAGATCGGTTACCGACACGCCGGTGTGCGCCGCCCCCGCCGATGCCTGCAGCGCAGGCAGCAGCGACGCCGGTGTGGCCGGCTGCGCGGCCTGCACGCCGCCGAACGCCGCCAACATGCCAAGGGCGAGGCCGAACGCGCCGGCGTGAAGTGCCGACGTCCTTGCGGCCCGCGGGCTTCCCGCTTTGCTCACGGTCATCTTGCTTTCCTCATCATTTTTCGTTCAGCGCGAGCGAAGCCGGGCGTTCCAGCCAGCCGCCGGCACCGTCGGGCACCAGCTCGACGAGCTCGATACGATTCTCGGTGACCGATGTGACACGGCCATCGTTCTGCCCCAGGTAGTTCCCCGGCGCGATGCGGTAGGTCACCTTATCGGGCGCCAGCACCAGCCCGAGCATCCGGGCACCGGTGTTCATGGTGCCGACCATCGCCATGCTGTCGAGGGGGAACTGCTCAGTGATCTCTTTGCGACGGTTCGAATCGGGCCGCAGCCCGCTGCCGTTGTCGACGTCGGTGAACGCGTTGCTGAAGGGGTCGCGGATGCCCTGGGCGGAGTATTCGAAGGTCTCGAACTGCTGCATGACGGGCAGCGGCTCGAGCGGCGGCGCCGGCCGCTGCTTGACCTCGTCGACCCAGACCTCGAGATTGGGCGCGCCGCCCGGCTCGCTGGTGATATCGCGCCCGCAGCCGACCGCGAGCACGGCCAGCGCGGTCGCCAGCGCGCATCGGGCCATCGATGTGGCGATCGCGGCCATCAGGGCGTCTCCCCGGTCGCGGCGGCGGCCGCCTGCTCCTGCGCCGCGGTCTCCTCTTCGTCGAGGTAGCGGTAGGTCTTCACCGTGCCCGAGAGTTCGAGCACCGAGTTGGGGCCGATCGCAGCCAGCCCGCCGCTGTCCTCGCCGCGGGGTTTGAGCGAGATGTCGTGCATCGTCATGATGACCACGCGCGGCAGCGACGCGACTCCGCTGACGAACGCGCCGAACTGGTGGTAGGTGCCGACCATGCGCAGCGCGATCGGCTGCTCGGCGTAGAACTCGCGCGGCACCTCGGTGCCGGGCCGGAACAGGTCGTTCTGGATGCCGGTGGCGATCGCGGTCTGCGAGATGTCGGTGATCAGGTCCGGCATCTCGGTCTTGCTCGGCAACTGGCGCAGCATCTGCTGCAACTGCTGCTCCATCTGCGCGAGCTGCTGCTTGAGCGGTTCGAGGTTGGCGGCCTTGCCCTGCTTGGTCTCGAAGTCGCTGCGCAGCGTGGCTTCCTGGTCTTCCAGCGTGCGCAGTTCGTTGCCCTTGTCGCGGGTGATACCCCACCACAGCAGCGCGAAGATCAGCAGACCCACGACCACGCAGGTCCCGATGCGGTACTCGCGCGGCCAGGCACCGACGTTGTTGAGGTCGAGCTCGCGCAGCGACACCTTCTTGCGGCTCACGGGGCGACCTCCTGGGCGGGTGCGGCGGGTGCAGGCGCCGCTGCGCCGGCCTCCTTGGCGGCCGGCGTCGAGAGCTGGACGTTGAGCGTGAACGCGTACGGCAGCCCCGGCACGCCGTCGCGGGCCTCGATGACCGCCAGTTGCGGGTTGGTCATCCAGCCCGAGCCTTCGAGTGCACGCATGTACGTGCTCACGCGCGCGTTCGACTGCGAGCGTCCTTCGAGCGTCAGCATCTGCCCTTCCTGCTTGAGCGAGGTCAGCAGCACGCCGTCGGGGATGGTCCGTACCAGCTGGTCGAACAGGTGCACCATCTGCGAGCGGTTGCCCTGCAGCTCCTCGATCACCGCCTTGCGTGCCAGCAGGCGTGCGCGCTGACGATCGAGGCTGTCGATCTCGACGATCTCACGATCGAGCTCAGCGATCTGCTGCTGCAAAAACGCATTGCGCGCGCGCTGCCCGTCGAGCTGCGCGTTGTAGTACATGTTCACCAGCAGCCACAGCACGATACCGGCCACGGCCGCCAACGCGGCCATGATCCCGAATTCCTTCTGTCGCTGCCGGCGCCGTTCGGCGCGCCAGGGCAGCAGGTTGATCCGCGCCATCAGTCGAAGCTCCGCAGTGCGAGACCGCAGGCGATCATCAGCGCCGGTGCGTCCTGGGCCAGCGCCTGCGCCTGGACACGCGGGCCGAGCGTCATCTGCGCCAGCGGGTTGGCCAGCACGCTCGGCACGCCGAGTTGTTCTTCCACCATCGCCGCCGCGCCCGGGATCGACGCGCAGCCGCCGGCCAGCACGATCCGGTCGACCCGATTGAAGTCGCTGCCGGCGTAGAAGAACTGCAGCAGGCGGCTGATCTGCTGGACCATCGCCTCCTTGAAGGGTTCGAGCACCTCGACCTCGTAGCTTTCCGGCAGCCCGCCCTGGCGCTTGGCCAGGCCGGCCTCCTCGTAGCTCAGCCCGTAGCGGCGCATGACCTCGTCGGTGAGCTGCTTGCCGCCGAACACCTGCTCGCGCGAATACAGGCTGCGACCGTTGCGCAGCACGTTGAGGGTGGTCATCGTCGCACCGACATCGACCAACGCCACGACACCATCCGCGGCGATGTCGAGCGTATCGGCAACCAGTGCGAACGCGCTTTCGATCGCGAAGGCCTCGACATCGATGACCCGGGCGATGAGCCCGCCCAGCTCCAGCGCCGAGGCGCGCAGTTCGACGTTCTCCGAGCGGGAGGCCGCCAGCAGCACCTGCACGGTATCGGGATTGCCGGGCGAGGGACCGAGCACCGCGAAATCGAGGTTCACTTCCTCGATCGGATAGGGAATGTAGTTGACCGCCTCGAGCTCGATCTGCGACTCGAGCTCGTCCTCGTCGAGATCGGCGGGCATCGGGATGGTCTTGGTGATCACCGCCGAGCCGGCGACGGCCGCGGCCGCGTGCTTGGCACGGGTACCGGAGCGGGCGACGGCCCGCCGGATCGCGTCACCGACCGCCTCGGCCTCGACGATCGCTTTTTCGACCACGGCGTTGGGCGGCAACGGCTCGACCGCATAGTGTTCGACGCGATACCGGTTGCCCTGCCTGGACAGCTGGAGCAACTTGACCGCGGTCGAACTGATGTCGATGCCGACCAGCGGCACGTGGCTTTTTGCGATGAGCCCCACAGATTGCTCCCCTTCGCCACGGACGCATCCGCACGCCGCGTGTCCCGGCGCATTAGATAACGGACTTTCCCCGCAATGGCAAGGTCGGGCACGCTGCACAGGGGGCGTCGGAGGCCCTCGCAGCCGCTCAGCGACCGGCCGGCGATGGCGCCCTATACTGCGCGGATGAGACCCGATTCCGCGTCGCCCCCCCGCCCCCGCGCCTCCCGTTTCCGCCGTTTGCTGCGCTGGGTCCTGATCCTGGGCCTGGTGCTGGCCGTCCTGGCCACCGTGGCCGCGGGCATCCTGTACACGGCCGTGGCCTCCAAGCTGCCGGACGTGGAGACCTTGCGCGACATCGAGATGCAGGAGCCGATGTACGTCTATGCCCGGGACGGCAAGCTGATCGCGCTGTTCGGCGAGACGCGGCGCTACCCGGTCAAGATCGACCAGGTGCCCGAGCGCCTGAAGCAGGCGTTCCTGGCCACCGAGGATGCGCGCTTCTACCAGCACGGCGGCATCGACTACCGCGGCGTGGCCCGCGCGCTGTGGCTGCTGGCGACCACCGACGACCGCCGCGTCCCCGGCGGCTCGACGATCACCCAGCAGGTCGCCCGGCAGTTCTTCCTGAGCTCGGAGTACAGCTTCACCCGCAAGTTCGCCGAGATGCTGCTGGCGCGCAAGATGGAGCAGAACCTCACCAAGGACGAGATCTTCGAGCTGTACCTGAACAAGAGTTTCTTCGGCAACCGCGCCTACGGCGTGGCCGCGGCGGCCGAGTTCTACTACGGCAAGCCGCTCGCTGAGCTCGACCTCGACGAGATGGCCTCGCTGGCGGCGATCCCCAAATTCCCGTCCAGCGGCAACCCGATCAGCAATCCCGAGCGCGCGCGCGAGCGTCGCGACGTCTATGTGCTGGCGCGCATGCAGGAGCTGGGCTACATCACGCCGGCCGAGTCGGCGGCCGCGCGTGCGGTCGAGATGCACGCCAGCCCCCATGAGCGGCCGATCGAGGCGTACGCGCCCTATGTCGCGGAAATGGTGCGCCTGGAGATGGTCGCCCGCTACGGCGGCGACGTGCTCACCCGCGGCTACCACGTCACCACGACGATCGACCCGACGATGCAGGCCGCCGCCGAACTGGCGGTGCGCAACGGGTTGATGACCTACGACCACCGTCACGGCTGGGTCAAGCCGAGCGAGACCTTCGAGCTGGCGGCCGATGAAGACGCGGCGACCGCCGCGCGCCGGCTGCGCGGCATCGCCCCGCAAGGTGGCCTGCTGCCGGCCCTGGTGCTGCGCAGCGGCGACGGCACCGCGGAGGTGGTCCTGGCCGATGGCAGCACCGTCACCCTGGACGCGGCCAGCAGCCGCTGGACGGGGCGCGCGCCGTCCGCCCTGCTCGCGCGCGGCGACCTCACCCGGGTGCGCCGGATCGAGACTCCGGCCAAGGTGGCCGCCAATGCCGATCCCGACGCCCCCACGCCGCCGCCCACGGTGAGTTGGCAACTCGACCAGTTGCCGCGCGGCCAGGCCACACTGGTCTCGCTGGAGCCGGACAACGGCGCGGTCCGCGCGCTGATCGGCGGCTTCAGCTTCGCCGGCAGCAATTTCAACCGGGCCACACAGTCGCTCCGCCAGCCCGGGTCGAGCTTCAAGCCGTTCATCTTCGCTGCGGCATTCGAGAAGGGCTTCAACCCGGCGTCGATCGTGCCCGACGCGCCGGTGTTGTTCAGGATGCGCCGAGGGCAGGACTGGCGGCCACAGAATTCCGATGGCCAGTTCCGCGGGCCGATGCGCTTGCGCGAAGCGCTGGTGCAGTCGCGCAACCTGGTCGCTGTGCGTCTGCTCGACATGATCGGCGTGGATTACGCCCGTCGCTACATCAGCCACTTCGGCTTCGACGAGTCGCAGCTGCCGCCCAACCTGTCGATCGCGCTCGGCACGCCATCGCTGAGCCCGCTCGATGTCACTCGCGGCTATGCGGTGTTCGCCAACGGCGGCTTCCGGATCAACCCGTGGTTCATCGACGAAGTCCGCGACCGCGAAGGCACGCTGGTGTTCAAGGAGAACCCGGCCCGGGCCTGCCGTGGCTGCGGCAACGACGGCCGCCCCGGCCAGTCGGCCGCACCCTCGCATGTCGTCGACGGCTTCGACCTGGGACCTGCGTCGGCGCAGCGCAGCGTCACCGAAGCGCCGGAGCCGGCGGAAGCGCCCCCCGAACCCGAGGCGCGTGCGGACGGACAGGCACCGGTCATGGCCGAGCGCGCGATCGACGAGCGCGTGGCCTACCAGATGATCTCGATGATGCGCGACGTCGTCCGCCGCGGCACCGGCACCGCCGCGCGCGCGCTCGGACGCGAGGACGTCGGTGGCAAGACCGGTTCGACCAACGAGCATCGCGACGCTTGGTTCTCCGGCTTCGGCGGCAACCTGGTGACCTCGGTCTGGGTCGGGCGCGACGACAACCGCTCGCTCGGCTACCGCGAGTACGGCGGACGCTCCGCGCTGCCGATCTGGATCGACTTCATGCGGGTCGCTCTGGACGGCGTGCCCGAAGCGCGCAACGACCCGCCCGAAGGCATGGTGCGCGTCTCGGTGACCCCCAGCGGACGGTTGATGCCGGTGGGCGCCGAGGGTGGCGGCATCGTGGAGTACGTGAAGGCCGAGGACCTGGAGCGGATGGCGTCCGAGGTCGATCTGCAGATCGACGACGTGCCGGCCGAGGAAGCGTTCGACATTTTCTGATCGAACCGGCCCACCCCTGAATCCATCGCGCCGGCCCCTGGCGCGATGGCTTGACCGCCCAGGAGGGAGGCGTAGAGTCGGTACGTCGATCGACACGGGGGAACATGCATGCATCGCGCACGCCAGCATGCCGGGGCCCGCACCCGAGAACGTCGCCACCGTCTGGCGCACGAGGCTGCCCGACTCATGGCCGAGGGCGGCATCCACGAGATCCATCAGGCCCGGCTGAAGGCCGCTGGGCGACTGGGCATCCACGACGATGCCTCGCTGCCGCAGGATCAGGAAATCGAGCAGGCACTGGGCGAGTACCGCCGCCTGTTCGCGTCCGCTGCGCACGCCGACGCGCTGCAGCGCAGCCGCGAGGCCGCGCTGGAAGCGCTCACGTTCTTCGCGCCGTTCCAGCCCCGTCTGCACGGCGGCGTACTCGATGGCACCGCCGATGCCCAGGCGCCGGTGCAACTGCATCTGCACAGCGACGACGCCGATGCGGTGCAGCGCTTCCTCCTCGACCAGCGCATTCCGGCGCAGGCGCGGAGTCGGCGCGTCCGGCTCGACCGCGCGCGCCGGGAGGATTGCCCGACCTGGACCTTCCACGGTGGCGAGGTGGCGTTCGAGCTGACGGTGCTGCCGGCCAACGCGCTGCGCCAGGCGCCGCTGCGCGCCGACGACGATCGGCCGATCCGCCGGATGTCCGGGGCGCAACTGCGCCAATTGCTCGCTGCCGGGTCGGCCGGACACGACGACGACTAGCTGTGATCTTTCAGTAGGTTGTTCATCCGGGGCGTCTCTGGAAGATGGGGGGTTACGAAGCCAACCCAGCCCCAGGAGCCCCGGATGAACCTGCATAAACATGCCCGATTGA
>NZ_JBDJMU010000019.1:0-67007 GCF_039674105.1 Luteimonas sp. TWI596 | reverse complement strand
CGTCGTCGTGGCCAGTAACCCGGCTGGCGGCAACGATCCCGATCCGGTCTGTACGACCTGCGAGACCGAACATCCTGTCGTCGCCACGTCGATCACGGTGAGCAAGACCTCCAACCCGGCGTCCGGCAGCGAGGTGTCGCCTGGCGACACGTTGACCTACACGCTGACCGCGACGGTCGCGAATTCGGCGACGACCGAAGTGCTGACGCTCGCCGATACCCTTGGCGCAGGTCTGACCTTTGGTGCGGTCACCGATGCCGGCGCGTTCGCCTGCACCGGTGCGCTGACCTGCACGCTGCCTGCCGGCACGCTGCCGGGTGTCTACACGCTGACCTACACCGCAACCGTCAATGCGGATGCGACGGGCACGCTGGGTAACGTTGTGGTGGCGACCACGCCGACCGGCGGCAACGACCCCGAGCCGGTGTGCACCACCTGCCAGACCGAGCATAAAGTCGAACAGCCGACGATCGAGGTCGCCAAGGCCTCTGAGCCAGGGAGCGGTGCGGAAGTGCGCGCAGGCGATGTGCTCGTCTACACGCTGACCGCTATCGTCGCCAACTCGGCCACCCTCGACACGCTCACGCTGACCGATACGCTTGGCGCGGGTCTGAGCTTCGGCGAGGTGACCGATGCCGGTGCGTTCACTTGCACGGGCGCGCTGACCTGCACCTTGCCGGCCGGCACGCTGCCGGGCAGCTATGCGCTGACGTACACGGCCACCGTGGACAGCACCGCCACCGGAACCGTCGGCAACGTCGTGACGGCCACCGGCGGCACCGGGGAGGGTGGTCCTCCCCCGACGTGCGGCGCATGCAGCACCGAGCATCCTTTGGCGGAGCCGCGCGTGCGCATCGCCAAGCACGCCACGCCCGGCGAGGCGCAGGAAGTGCAGGTCGGCGATGTCATCGAGTACACGCTGACCGTGGAGGTTGCGAATTCGGCCACGCTCGCGGATATGCGGCTGTCCGATACGCCCGGGCCGGGTCTGGCCGTGGGCGTGCTGCCGACGGGTTGCGTTGCCGAGGGCGGCAACGTGGTCTGCATGCTGCCCGCCGGCACCGTGCCGGGCACCTACACCTTTGTGTATCCGGCAACAGTGACCGCCGATGCGATCGGCGCTGTGGAGAACCGGGTGTCGGGTGGTTATGTGAACGAGGGCGGTGGTTCTGAGCCCGAGTGCACCACCTGCCAGACCCGCCACGAGGTGTCCGACAAGGCGCAGTTGCGCATCAGCAAGGCTGTGGGTAGCCGGACTGTGAAGATCGGCGATCTGGTGCGCTACACCGTGACCGTGGAGAACGTGGGTGTGGTGAACGTGACCGACGGCATCGTCGTGGACACGCCGCCCGCGGGCTTCAGCTACGTCGAAGGGTCCATGGCGGTCGCCGATCGCGATGGTGCCTTCACTCTCACCGGCCAGCACCCGCTGCGTATCGGCGGCGTCGACATTGCCGTCGGCGAGCGCGCCACCATCGTGTATCTGCTGCGCGTGGGCGCTGGCGTACGGCAGGGCGTGCACATCAACGAAGCAGTCGCGGTGGACGTGAACGGGACGCCGGTGTCCAACGTGGCGACCGCCCAGGTGTCACTGGATGCAGACCCTCTGTTCGACGACAGCCTGGTCTTCGGCACCGTGTTCGACGATCGCGACGGTGACGGTTGGCAGGACCGCGCGGATCTGTCCGGTGTGCGGGTGCAGGGTGGCTTCCCGCCCGACCTGTACGTCGCCGGCTCCACGACGATCGACCGCGGCGATGGCCCGCAGCCGCTCGCCGATGCCAGCGCGCCGCTGCTCCACGGCATCGAGGTCGGTGCGATCTCGGCCCGGCAGTCCTTGGGCGATCCGGCCGAGGCCCATCGCGTGATCATCCGCCAGCGGCTGACCGCGCCCGACTTCAGCGACGACTTCGTCCTGGTCAGTGGGCAGGGCGTCACCGTGCGCATGGCGGCCGATGGGTCGACCCGCGTGGAGCGCGAGGGCGAGGCAGCGAAGGGGCTCAATGCCGCCGAGCCGGTGGTGACGCGCCGCGTATCGGCGGTCGAGAACGGCTACGAAGTGGCCTACATCATCGAGAACCACGGCATCGATGAGCGCGGCATTCCGGGCGTGCGGATCGCGTCAGTGGAGGGTCTGCTGATCGAGACGGACCAGTACGGCCGCTATCACCTGGCCGATGTGCAAGGCGGGGACTGGCGCCACGGCCGCAACTTCATCCTGAAGGTCGATCCGGCCACGTTGCCGCCGGGCACGGAGTTCACCACGGCGAACCCGCTGGTACGGCGTGTCACGCCTGGCTTGCCGGTGCGCTTCGATTTCGGTGTGCGTCTGCCGGTCGAGCAGATACCCGGAGGCGAGCAGCGGATCGATCTGGAGCTCGGTGAGGTGATCTTCGCACCCGGCAGCGCGGAGGTCCGCGCGATGTGGTTGCCGGCGATCGAGCGGATGGCCGAACAGGTCGAGCGCTACCGCGGCGGCGATGTCTCGATCGTCGCCGAAGGCGGCAACGACGCGCTGGCGTTCGCCCGTGCGGCAGCGGTACGCGACGTGCTTCAGGCGCGGGTCGGGCCGGAAGCGCAGGCGGGCCTGTCGGTTGCGCTGCGCACCGTGGTGGACGACCCGCATGCGCTGGTGGCCGGGGTGGATGCCAGGGGCGCATTGCTCGGAACTGTGCTGTTCGACACCGATCGCGCCGAGATCCGGCCGGAGTTCGGCGCGCTGCTCGACGAGGTCGCCCGGCGTCTAGAGGCGCTCGGTGGCGGCGTTGTGGTGCTCGTCGGCCACACCGACGTCCGCGGATCGCACGCCTACAACACGGCACTGGGTCTGCGCCGCGCGACTGCGGTGCAACAGGCGCTGGCGGCGCGATTGCCTGCGCAGACCAGACAGAAGGTCCGCGTGGAAGCCAGCGCCGACCCGGCGGCGCCGATCGATGCAGAGCGCAAGTGAGGAATAGCTGGATCATGAAGATGAAACTGCTCGATACCGCCTTGATCGGCATCCTGGCCGGCATGAGTTCCGCCGTCCTGGGGCAGCCGAGGCCGGCGGCGCTTGCGACGGATCCTGCGATGGACTGCGACGACGGCGCCTGCACCACAGAATCTGGCGACCTGGTGTTCCGGGTGCGCACGCGCAGCTTCGACCAGCCTGTGACCGTCGACACCGACGCGGGCTCGTCGTCGGAGGCGCTGCAGCCCGACCGCCGGGTGTCCATCGCATTGGACGAGCCCGGCCGCGCAACCGTTCGCGGTGCCTTCTCTGCCCAACTGCCCGGTGGCGGTGTGGTCTGGGCCACCGAGGACCCCAGCCTGGGGGCGCCCGAGCTGACGGTGTCGGCCCCGGCGATGGTGGCCTTCGATGCGGGGCGCATCGTTGAGCCGGTCAAGTTCTTCGTCCGCAGCAACTATGTGTCGTTCGTCGAGCGATACGAGCTGACGCTCTATCGGGGCAACGATGCCGACCTGGTCGAGCCGGTCGCCCGCTTCGGGCTGCCGGTCGAAGCGGTCTCGCAGAGCGAGTGGGATGGCGCGTTGCCGGCGGGCCTGGCGCTCCGGACGGGCGATGAACTGGTGTACGTCCTGCGTGCCTACGACACCGCGGGCAACTTCGACGAGACCTCGCCTCGCAAGCTGCAACTGGTGCGCCCTGACGAGGCCGAGCGCGGCATCCAGCGACTGCGCGACGGAGTCGAGCGTTCACTCGGCACTGCGCTGGGCAGCGAGCAGGCGCGCAATCAGGCTCTGATCGACGACGTCTTCGCCGGTAACGGACTGCGCCAGCAGAACATCCCGATCTACGGATCGCGGGTGCGCGTGCAGGGCCGCAACCTGCCTGTTGGCTACGGCCTGCGCATCAACGGCGAGAACTACCCCGTCGATCTCGAACGCAAGTTCGTCGCCGAGTACCTGATGCCGATCGGCCACCATCGTTTCGACATCAGCCTCGAGGCGCCGGAGGGCGAGCCGCCGTTGCAGCGTGCGCTGGAGGTCGACGTCAGCGGTCGCTACTTCTTCGGCGTGGGCCTGGCCGATGTCACGGTGTATCAGAACAAGGCCAGCGGGCCCGGACGTTCGTTGGCCATGGCAGGCCGCGAGGACGACATCCTCAGCGACGGCCGCTTGGCCTTCTATCTCAAGGCGAAGGCCCAGGGCAAGTACCTGATCACCGCACAGGCCGATACCCAGAACCGTCCGCTGCAGGATCTGTTCGACGGCTTCACGTCCGCCGATCCGCAGGACGTGTTCCGTCGTCTCGACCCGGATCTGTACTACCCGACCTATGGTGACGACTCGAGTGTCTGGCGCGATGTCGACACCATGGGGCGCTTCTACCTGCGCGCCGAGTGGGACAAGAACGAGGCGCTGTGGGGCAACTTCAGCACCGGCCTGACCGGTACCGAGTACGGCCAGTACGTCCGTTCGCTCTACGGCGCGGCGCTGAACTGGCGGTCGCGTGGTGCCAATGCCTGGGGCGATCCGGTCACCCAGTTCCGGGCGTTCGCGTCCGAAGCGCAGACCGCGCCGGGCCACAGCGAGTTCATCGGCACAGGCGGCAGCCTGTACTACTTGCGCCACACCGACGTGCTGCCCGGTTCCGACCAGGTGGTGTTGGAGGTGCGTGACCGGACCACCGGTCGGGTCGAGCAGCGGGTGGTACTGCTGCGTGGCGCCGACTATGAGATCGACGAGCTCCAGGGCCGCATCCTGCTGACCCGAGCGCTGGCCCAGATCACGCGCCAGAACATGCCGACGCTCACGCGCGATGCGCCGCTCGACGGTCTTGAGCAGCGGCTGATCGTGGACTACGAGTGGGTACCGAACGATTTCAACGCCGACGAGATCGCCGCCGGCGTGCGCGGCAAGCATTGGTTCGGCGATCACCTCGGCATCGGCCTGACCTACGTCGACGAGAACCGTGCCGGCGAGGACTACTCGCTGATGTCGGCCGACGTCACGCTTCAGGCCGGCAAGGGCACCTACCTCAAGCTCGAGCACAGCCGGACCGAATCGACCAGCGCACCGGTGTTCTTCTCCGACAACGGCGGCCTGAGCTTCAGCCGGCTCAACCCCAGCGGATCCCGCGAGGGCGAGGCAACTGCGCTGGAAGCCCGTGCGAACTTCCAGGAGCTTGGCTGGAGCGAGCAGCCGTGGAGCGCGGGTGCGTGGTGGCGCCAGGTCGACGCGGGCTATTCGATCTCGCGCTTCGATACCGGTGCGCAGATCGAGGAGTACGGGGCGGAGGTGCTGGGCCAGTTCGGCGCCAACGTGGGCGTCTATGCGCGCTACAGCCGGGCCGAGCGCAACGCGGATAGCCTCACCCAGGCCCAGGCCAATGCCGAGTGGCGGATCGGCGAGGCCGATGCGCTCGCATTCGAGTTGCGGCGGGTCGAGGAGGCGCGCGGCTCCTTTGACGCAGCAGGTCTGCTCGGTGCGTTGCGCTACACCCGCCGTTTCGGCACTGCGCTGGATGTCTACGGCACCGCGCAGCTGACCTTGGACGACGACAGCGGCCGCTACGCGGACAACGATGCGTTCACGCTGGGGGGGCGCTACAACTTCGCCAATCTCTCCACCGTGGGCGCGGAACTGACCACGGGCGATCGCGGCGACGCCGCACGCGTGGATGCCGAGTATCGACTGTCGCCGCAGCACAGTTTCTACGGGGCCTATACCTATTCCACCGACCGCAGCGACTACGATCCGCTGTTCAACCCCAATGCGCAGAACGGTTGGACGCTGGGCCAGCGCTGGCGCCTGTCCAACCAGGTCAATCTCTTCAACGAGAGCCAGTTCCTCAAGAGCCGGCGTGAGAGCGGCCTGGCCCATACCTACGGCATGGATTTCTTCCCGGCCTACGGCTGGAACCTTGGCTTCACCTTGAGCGACGGCGAACTGACCAACAGTGACGGCGGCCAGGTCGACCGGCGCGCGGTGAGCCTGAGCGGCGGGCGGACCTCCGGCGACACCAGCTGGCAGAGCAAGCTGGAGTGGCGTGAGGACACCGGTGCCGAGCGGATCACGCAGTGGGTCACCACCCATCGCCTGACCCACAAGCTCAACGAAAGTTGGCGCATTGCCGCACGCTTCAACTACGCCGACACCCAGGACGATCTGAATCCGCTCGCCAGCGCCAAGTTCATCGAGAGCAATCTCGGCTTTGCATACCGCCCTTGGAACAGCACGCGCTGGGGCCTGTTCGGTCGCTACACCTATCTCTACGACCTGGCGACGCTGGGCCAGCTCGGCGGCGCGCAGTACGATCAACGCACGCAGGTGCTGTCGCTCGAAGGCGTGTATCGGCTCGATCATCACTGGGAGTTCGCCGGCAAGCTGGCTCGGCGCGAGGGCGACGTGCGCTTCGGTCGCGGCACCGGCGCCTGGTTCGATTCGGCCACCACGTTCGCCGCGGGCCAGGTCCGCTACGAACTGATTGAGCGCTGGCACGCGATGGCGGAGTACCGCTGGCTGGACGTCAAGGACGGCGGGACGCGCAAGGGCTGGATGGCCGGGCTCGATCGCGACATCGGTCGGAACTTCCGCATCGGCGCCGGCTACAACTTCACCGACTTCACCGACGACCTCACCGATTTCGATTACGACCACCGGGGCTGGTTCGTCAACTTCGTGGGCAGCTACTAAAAGAAGCAGCACAGGCTGACCGCACCGATGAGCAAAGGTTCGACTATGAAAGATCGCCACGCCACAGTTTCCACCCAGCGCCGCGCCTCCCTGCTGGGCGCCGCCCTGACAGCCGCGCTCGCGGCCGTCGCCATGCCGCAAGCATCCGCCCAGGTGGGAGTGAATGCGGTGCAGCGCAGCTTCATCAATCTGAGCTTCGAGCAGCCGAACCTGCAGACTGCGGGCTGCCGTGTGTATATCGGCGAGCAGTTCGTGCCCGGCTGGACGACGAGCCACGGGCTGCACAACCAGGAGAATGTCGGCAACTGTGTGCCGCCGGCCGGTTTCGTTGCGGGGCAGCAGGCGCGCATTCTCGAGTTGTGGCGCACCCCGCGGACCAACGGCGGGCTGACGGTGAATGCACGCAGTGGTTCACAGCTGGCCGAGCTCAACGCCGAGCAGCTGTCGCGTATCTCGCAGAACGTCTGCCTGGTCCCCGGCGACGTGGTGCGCTGGCAGTTCAGTCATCGTGGGCGCAGCAGTGCCACCGTCCAGGACCGCATGGCGTTCCTGCTCGGCACCGCACCGATCGTGCAGGTGGGCACCACCAACAACGGCGGCGGTGGCGTCCTCTCCACATCGCAGGGCACCGCGACGTCAGTACTCGGGCCCAATGGGTGGCGCGACTACAACGGCAGCTTCCCCTACAGCGGGGCGGGCGGTGTCACCAACATCGGCTTCGAAGCGCTGTCGGGTGCGGCGACGACCGGCAACTTCCTTGATGACATCCAGGTCTACCTCAAGCCCTTCATCGAGTTGACGGGCACTGGGTTCGAGACCGTAGAGGGCACCAGCGCAGGTCTGCCGGAACTGCGGGTCGTCGGCACACTCGACAACGACCTGAACATCGTGGTCTCGGTCACCGGCGGTACCGCCGTGCTGGGGACCGATTTCACGACCCCGACCGGCTCCAATACGTTCAGCGTGTTCATTCCCGCGGGCACCTACGATGGAGACGTTGCAATGCCACTCGGCCTCACGTCGCTGGGCAATGCCATCATCGACGGCAGCCGGACCGTGCAACTGAGCCTTCAACCGAGTCCCGACGACTATCTGCTCAGCTCCACGCAGGCGTGCGGCGCTGCCGCGATCGCCCAAGCCACGTGGACGTTGCTCGACGACGATCTTGATCTGTCGATCGAGAAGACCGCGTCGGCCACGAATGTGCCAGTGGGCGGTAACGTTGCTTTCACGCTGACGGCGGCGCATCTTGCAGGCGTGGACGGCAGTGGCGCGGTGATTCGCGATCCCGCCGTCGCCGGCCTGGACTGCAGCGCGGCCGTGGTGTCGTGCAGCGCGAGCGGTGGCGCCGTCTGCCCGGCATCGCCGACGATCGGGGCGTTGCAGAATGCTGGTCTGGTCGTCCCGACGTTGCCGGTGGGCGGACAGCTCGAAATCGGCTTCAGTTGTGTCGTGACCGCGACGCCGTAGAGCAGCACGCGACAGGGCGGCGTCGCGACGGGCGCGCCGAATCGGCGGAGACCCGTGGCCCGGTGGCCGCGGGACCCTGCGGTCACGGAGCCGAGGGCGTCAGCCGGCTTCGTGCACGGTCTCGAGTACGGCGTCGCCGTAGCGCTCGAGCTTGCCCGCGCCGACGCCGCCGATCCCCCCGAGTTGGCCGAGCGTCAGCGGCCGCTGGCGTGCGATTTCGCGCAAGGTGGCGTCGTGGAAGATCACGTACGCCGGCACGTTCTGCTCGCGGGCGAGCGTGGCGCGTAGCGCGCGCAGGGCCTCGTACAGCGGGCGGTCGACGGGGGCCAGTTCGATGTCGGCCGTCGCCACCGCGCGTGCGGTGCGCCCGCGCTCGCGAGCGGCGGTGGGCTTGCGCAGCATCACCCGCTCCTCGCCCTTGAGCACCGCGCGGCTGGCCTCGGTCAGGCGCAGTCCGCCGTAACCCTCGGCATCGACCTCGAGCAGGCCGTGGGCGACGAGTTGGCGCAGCACCGCCTTCCAGGCGCGGGCGTCGAGGTCGCTGCCCACGCCGTAGGTACTGAGTTGCGCGTGGCCGAACTGCCGGATGCGCTCGTTGTCGCTGCCGCGCAGGATGTCGACGATGTGCGCGGCGCCGAAGCGCTGGCCGCTGCGGTACACGCAGCTCAGCGCCTTCTGCGCGGCGACCGTTGCGTCCCAGGCTGCCGGCGGATCGAGGCAGTTGTCGCAGTTGCCGCAGGCCCGGCCTTCGCCGGTGCCGGCGTAGTCCTCGCCGAAGTTCGCCAGCAGCACCTGGCGCCGGCATCGCATGGTTTCGCAATAGCCGACCAGTGCATCGAGCTTGCGGTGTTCCAGGCGCTTGCGCTCGTCGCCCGCGTCGGACTGCTCGATCATCTGCCGCAGCAGCACCAGGTCGCCCAGGCCGTAGCACATCCAGGCTTCGGCGGGCTCGCCGTCGCGCCCGGCGCGGCCGGTCTCCTGGTAGTAACCCTCGATCGACTTGGGCAGGTCGGTATGCGCGACGAAGCGCACATCGGGCTTGTCGATGCCCATGCCGAAGGCGATCGTCGCCACCACCACCACGCCTTCGCTGCGCAGGAAGCGGCGCTGGTTGGCCGCGCGCAGCGAGGCATCCATGCCGGCGTGGTAGGGCACCGCGTCGATGCCCTGGCCGGCCAGGTACTCGGCGGTCTCCTCGACCTTGCGCCGCGACAGGCAGTAGACGATACCGGCCTGGCCACGATGGGCCTGCAGGAAGTCGAGCAACTGGCGCTTGGCGTTGTCCTTCTGGACGACGGTATAGCGGATGTTGGGACGGTCGAATGAACTGACGAACCGGCGCGCGTCCTCAAGCTGCAGGCGCTCGGCGATCTCGCGCTGGGTCGGCGGGTCGGCGGTCGCGGTCAGCGCGATCCGCGGCACCTGCGGCCAGCGCTCGTGCAGGATCGTCAGCTCGCGGTACTCGCGGCGGAAATCGTGGCCCCACTGCGAGACGCAATGCGCCTCGTCGATCGCGAACAGCGCCAACGGGGCGCGGTCGAGCAGCGACAGGAAGCGCGGGGTCAACAGGCGCTCGGGCGCGACGTAGAGCAGGTCGAGCTCACCGGCCAGCAGTTCGCGTTCGACCCGCTGCGCCGTCTCGGCGTCGAGCGTGGAATTGAGGTAGGCCGCACGCACGCCCGACTGCAGCAGCGCATCGACCTGGTCCTGCATCAGCGCGATCAGTGGCGAGACGACGATGCCCACGCCGTCGCGCAGCAGGGCAGGGACCTGGTAGCACATCGACTTGCCGCCGCCGGTGGGCATCAGCACCAGGGCATCAAAGCCCGCGGCGACGTGTTCGACGATCGCCGCCTGCTCGCCGCGGAACGCGGCATGGCCGAACACGCGCTGGAGCACACCGAGTGCGTCTTGCGCCGGCGTACGCGCGGGGGACGCGCCGGAATCGGGAAGCGGGAACATCCGCCTAGGATACCGGCTGGCAGGCCGGGGGCCATCGGGCCGCTTTGCTAAGCTCCTGCGTTTTGCACGGGACGGGCGGATGACCTCATCGAGCGGGCGCGGCATGGCGCTGCACACCAAGATGCTGATCGGGTTCGCGATCGGCGCGATCGCGGGACTGTCGATCAACCTGCTGAGCAGCTACGCCGTTGCCAACGACCTGTGGCTGGTGCCCGGGGCCGACGGCCAGCCGGTGCCGGCGTTCCAGCCGTGGGTCCAAGGGCTGATCGTCAATCTCACCGAGCCGGTCGGCCAGCTGTTCCTGCGCTTGTTGTTCATGCTGGTGGTGCCGCTGGTGTTCTCGGCCCTGATCCTGGGCGTGGTGGAGATCGGCGATCCGCGCGCCTTGGGGCGCCTGGGTGGCAAGACCTTGCTGTGGGTGTTCAGTACCACCTGCATCGCGGTGCTGATCGGCCTGGCGATGACCCATCTGCTGCAGCCGGGCTCCGGGATCGATCGGGCCCTCCTGGACGCCGCGATCTCCGACTCGGCGGCTGCCGGGATCGTATCGGGCGACCATAAGCCCGTTGGCGTGATCGAGATGCTGCTCAACATGGTGCCGCGCAACCCCGTGGCGGCTGCGGCCAACACCGATCTGATCGCGGTCATGTGCTTCTCGCTGCTGTTCGGTATCGCAGCTGCCGTGGTCGACTCCCCGGGCACGCGCAGCTTCGTCTCGGCGGTCCAGGGCGTCTACGACATCAGCCTGAAGCTGATCGACTGGGTGATCCGCCTGGCGCCGTACGCCGTCGCAGCCTTGCTGTTCACGCTCACCGCACGGATGGGGCTGGGCCTGATGGTGCAGTTGGGCTGGTTCGTGCTGACCGCCGCCCTGGCGCTCGGGCTGCATTTCTTCGGCGTGTACGGCTTGTTGATCGCGCTGCTGGCCCGGCGCTCGCCGCTTGACGTGCTCCGGGGCGCGCAGCCGGCGCTGCTGACTGCGTTCTCGACCTCGTCGAGCGCGGCCACGCTGCCCACCTCGCTCAAGACCGCCGAGGAGAATCTGGGCGTGCCGCGCCGCGTGGCACGCTTCGTGTGCACGCTCGGCGCCACCGTCAACGCGAACGGCACCGCACTCTACGAAGGCGTGACGGTGCTGTTCCTGGCTCAGCTGTTCGGCGTGGAGCTGACGCTGGTGCAGCAGGTGATGATCCTGGCGATGTGCATCATGGGCGGCATCGGCGCGGCCAGCGTGCCGGGCGGTTCGCTGCCGGTGATCGCGACGATCCTGGTGACCTTCGGCATTCCGGCCGAAGGCATCGCGCTGATCCTGGGCGTCGACCGGTTCCTGGACATGTGCCGGACCACGGTCAACATTGGCGGCGACATGGTGGCCTCGGTCGTGATCGGGCGCAGCGAGGCCGCGCACGACCATGACGACCTCGAAACCGGCGCCGACGGCCAACTGCATGCGCACCACGTGCACGGCGACCCCGAAGCGCGGCAGCGGCCGGGTTGAGTCCCGGCCGGTCGCCGGCGGCCGCGCGATCTGCGCACGGGCCGGCAGCGGAGCGGCGGGCATGGGACAATGGGTGCTTCCGTCCGCCGCTCCCGAGCCCATGACCACGCCGACCCGTCGCGAACTCGCCAACGCCATCCGCTTCCTTGCCATCGACGCGGTCGATGCCGCCAAGTCGGGCCACCCCGGCATGCCGATGGGCATGGCCGACATCGCCGAAGTGCTGTGGAACGACCACCTCAGCCACAACCCGGGCAATCCGGGCTGGATCGACCGCGACCGCTTCGTGCTGTCCAACGGCCACGGTTCGATGCTGCAGTACGCGCTGCTGCACCTGTCGGGCTACGACCTGCCGATCGAGGAGCTGAAGAACTTCCGGCAGCTGCACAGCCGCACCGCCGGCCACCCCGAGCGCTACGAGACGCCGGGCGTCGAGACGACCACCGGGCCGCTGGGGCAGGGATTTGCCAATGCGGTCGGTTTCGCGCTCGCCGAGCGGCTGCTCGCTCAGCAGTTCAACCGCGATGGCTTCGACATCGTTGACCACCGCACCTGGGTGTTCCTGGGCGACGGCTGCTTGATGGAAGGCATCTCGCACGAGGCCGCGTCCCTGGCCGGCACCCTCGGTCTGGGCAAGCTGGTCGCGTTCTGGGATGACAACCGCATCTCGATCGACGGCAACACCGCCGGTTGGTTCACCGACGACACCCCGGCGCGCTTCGAAGCCTACGGCTGGCGCGTGATCCGCGACGTCGACGGCCACGACGCCGAGGCGATCTCGCGCGCGATCGGCGAGGCCGTTGCGCAGGACGACCGTCCGGTGCTGGTGTGCTGCCGTACGACGATCGGCTTCGGCTCGCCGAACCGCGGTGGCAAGGAGTCCTCACACGGCGCGCCGCTCGGCAAGGAAGAGTCGGACGCCACGCGCGCCGCGCTCGGCTGGACGCACGGCCCGTTCGAGATCCCCGAGGCGATCCGCGATGCCTGGCGCGCGAATGCGGCCGGCCAGGCTCGCGAGGACGCCTGGAACCAGCGCTTCGAGGCCTACCAAGCCGCGCATCCCGAACTGGCGGCTGAGCTGCTGCGCCGCACCCGCGGTGAGCTGCCTGCCGATTTCGCCAAGGCCGCGGACGCATTCGTCGCCAAGCTGCAGGCCGATGGCCCGACGATCGCCTCGCGCAAGGCTTCGCAGATGACGATCGAGGCGTTCGCGCCGCTGCTGCCCGAACTCGTCGGCGGCTCGGCCGACCTTGCGCACTCGAACCTGACGCTGTGGAAGGGCTGCAAGACTGCGGCCAGCCACGACGCCGATGCGAACTACGTCTACTACGGCGTGCGCGAGTTCGGCATGAGCGCGATCGCCAACGGCCTGGCGCTGCACGGCGGCTTCGTGCCGTTCGATGCCACCTTCCTGGTGTTCAGCGACTACGCCCGCAACGCGGTGCGCATGAGCGCGCTGATCCCGGCGCATGCGATCCACGTCTACACCCACGATTCGATCGGCCTGGGCGAAGACGGCCCGACGCACCAGCCGGTCGAGCACCTGGCGAGCCTGCGCTACATCCCCAACAACGACGTCTGGCGCCCCTGCGATGCGGTCGAGTCGGCGGTGGCCTGGAAGTCGGCGGTGCTGCGTAGCGACGGCCCGAGTTGCCTGGTGTTCTCCCGTCAGAACCTGCCGCACCAGGCGCGCGAGGCGGCGCAGGTCGCCGATATCGCGCGGGGCGGCTACGTGCTCAAGGACGCCGCCGGCACACCAGAGCTGATCCTGATCGCGACCGGCTCGGAAGTCGGGCTGGCGATGGAGGCGGCCGCGCAGCTCGGCGACGGCGTGCGCGTGGTGTCGATGCCCTCGACCGACGTGTTCGAGCGCCAGGACGCGGCCTATCGCGAATCGGTGCTGCCCAATGCGGTGCGTCGCCGCGTCGCGATCGAGGCCGGCGTCACCGGCTTCTGGCGGGCGTATGTCGGCCTCGACGGCGCGGTCATCGGCATCGACCGCTTCGGCGCCTCGGCCCCGGCGGACAAGCTCTACCCGTACTTCGGCATCACCGTCGAAAAGATCGTCGAGGCAGCCAAGGCGCTCTGAGCGCCGCGGCCGTCCCGATACCCGAAGGCCCGCGCAAGCGGGCCTTTTTTGCGCTCAAAACCGGGGTCAGCGTGCAATTTCGTCCAGTGAAATTGCACTCTGACCCCGGTTTTTGGCCTGCGCCGTGCGTCAGGAGGCTTTGGGCGCGGTTGCGTTCTTCAGGTCGTGCTTGCTGCCGCCACGGCAGGTCGGCGAGTCGGGCACCTGCGCCTCGGCTGCCCACTCCTCGGGTGTGAACGTGTGCAGCGCCAGGGCGTGGATGCGTTGCATCTGCTCGCCCAGCGTGCGGTAGACGAGCTGGTGGCGCTGGATCGCGCGCTTGCCCGTGAACGCCTCGCTGACGACCACCGCCTTGTAGTGCGTCTCAAGCCCGCGGCTGTGCATGTGGCTCTCGTCGTGCACTTCCAGGTGGCTGGGTTGCAAGGCGGCGAGGGCATCGCGCAGGTGGTCGGCTCGCGTGGTCATGGCATCGGCAGGGCAAGGAGGCAATGGTCATGATGGCGGCGATGGGCGGCATTGCAATCCCTGGCGGACTGCACCTCGTCGTCGGAGCGGCGGGCAG
The DNA here is from genome assembly GCF_039674105.1 of Luteimonas sp. TWI596. Taxonomy (NCBI): domain Bacteria; kingdom Pseudomonadati; phylum Pseudomonadota; class Gammaproteobacteria; order Lysobacterales; family Lysobacteraceae; genus Luteimonas; species Luteimonas sp. TWI596. Next base: position 52,787 of record NZ_JBDJMU010000019.1, on the reverse strand, counting down.
TTGGCGTGTTCGGTGCCGGCAGGCCGCATGCCAGCACGGCACCTGTCCGGGGGCGCATGGAGGCTTGCCGGGGCAGGTCAGTCGCCCGACGAGGGGGGCGCGCTGTCGGCCGTCGCGGTGCGGCGCAGCCCCAGTGCGAGCAGGCGCGCGAGCAGGCGCTCTTGCAGCCCGTGAGGCGCATCGAGGGCCATGCGTTGCAGCGCGGCGGTGTCGTCGGTCCTGCCCTCACGTAGCGCCGCGAGCACGGTGCGCAGCTTGCCGGCACGGGTCGCGGAGGCCGATTTGAGCCAGGCCAACGCCTGCAGCAGGCGCTGTTCGACGGCGTCGAAGTCACTGCCCAGCGGATAAGCCGGCAGGGTGCCATCGCGGCGCAGCGGTGCCAGGGCGTCACGCAGGCGTACGGCGGTGTTCCGGTTCCAGGCCGGTGGCCGGACGAAGCGGGGATCGAGCTTGCCGGCCGCACGGGCGCGTTCGAGCAGCGCGGGCTGGTGCTCGGCATCGGCTATGCGCACCATCGCCCGCACGCAGTCCTCGTCGGTCGCGCCGCGCACGTCGGCGATGCCGTACTCGGTGATGTAGAGGTCGCGCAGGTGTCTTGGGATCGTCGTGTGCCCGTACTGCCAGCGGATGTTCGATTCATAGCGGCCGCCGGCCTCGCGCGTGGCGCGCAACAGCAGCGCCGAGCGCGCGTCGGGCAGCGCGTGTGACATCGCGACGAAGTTGTACTGCCCGCCCACGCCCGAGACCACGCGGCCGTCGTCGAGGGCATCGGAGACCGCGGCGCCGAGCGCGGTCGCCATCATGCAACTGTTGAAGAAACGCGCATCGCGGCGCTGCAGGCGCTCGAGCCCTTCGTCGAGTCCGTAGAGCTCGTTGACCTCGCCCACGCGTTTCATGCCGATGCCGCGCCGGGTGTCGTCGTCGAGCCCGCGCAGCCAGGCGTAGAAGTCCGGCGAACCGAGGTAAAACGCGCCGTGCAGAAACTCCCCGTCGCGCTCGATCAGCTCCCGGTCCAGCGCGCTGGCGGTGCCGTCGTTGGCCCGCCGCATCAATGCGGCCTTGTCGACGACCTTGCGGCGGATCACGCCGACCTCGACCAGGCGCTTGAACCCCTCGTTGATCATTTCGCTGCAGCCGTACAGGCCGGTCTCGAACGGGTCGAGTCCACCGCAGGCCACGACGGTGGGATGCGCGATCAGGTCGGGATCGATCGCCTGCAGCACCCGGCGGTAGGCGGCGTTGTCGATGTGGCGCAACGCCAGCGCGTGGCACAGCGCGTCGGCCAGCGCGCCGATGCCGATCTGCAGCGTACCGCCGTCGCGGACCAGCGTGCTGGCGTAGAACCCGATCGCGTAGTCGGCATCGGACACCGGCTGCCGCGGCAGGCCGAACAGGCGCGGGTACGGGGGCGGCGGCGTCACGACGAGGTCGAAGAAACCGGCATCGACCGCGGCCGTCCCGCCGAGCCACGGCAGTTCGGGGTCGATTTCGGCCACCAGCAGCGGCCGCGGGTGACCGGCCTGGACGAGGGCGTCGATGGTGTCGAAGGTCAGGTCGGTGTTCGACGACAGCGACAGGCGGCTGCCGTCCTCGTTGGCCGCAACCTTCTGCACCAGCACGTTGACGCCTCGGTCGACGAGCGCGCGCGCCACGTGCGTGTAGTTGAGGCTGGCGTAGCGGCGCTGCGCCTGGGACGAGCCCAGCATCGCGCCGGACTGCATGTAGAACTCCTCGACGCTGATATGCGGCGGCAGGGCGTCGCGCATCAACGCCTTCACGTAGTCGAGCCGGATGAAGTCCTCGCCGAAGTGGCGTCGCGCGAATGGGCCGAGGAAGCGGCCCTGCAGGTCGCCCCCGCCCGAAGGCGGGTCGAGCGACAGAGCAGTGTAGAGGGTGAGCGGGCGCGACGGGTCCGCGACTGCAGCGGCGTACAGGGCGTTGAGCAGCCGGTGCGGTTTGCCAATGCCCAGCGGGGCCCCGATGTGCAGCGGGCCGTCGACGTGGGCGCGGATGCGGGCAACGGCGGCGTCGAAGTCTTGGAGATGGGACGTCATGCCGGCAAGCCTACCGGACGTGCGCCTGGTCGCGCAGGCGGGCGGCGCTGCGTGTGGTTCGTGATGACGCATTCCCAAACCGGGGGCAGCGTGCTTGATTTCTTTATTCGGTGTGATGGGTTGGGTGATGGTGCTCGAAATTACACTCTGACCCCGGTTTTGGCTCAGGCGGCCGGGGTGCGCGGCGATTGCGCGGCGGTCGCGGTGACGTCATCGATCCGCCAGTGGACGGCGCGGGCGGTCTCGCGCACGGCCTGCGCCATCGCGGTGCTGAGGGTGCCATCTTCGGTCTCCACGAACACCACGCCCGACAGGCGTAGGCCTTCTTCATGGAAGCGCACGCGGCACGTGCGGACGCCGTCGAGGGCGCGAACGGCTTCGCCGACCCGGGCGGGCAGGGGATCGTGATCGCTGCGGTCGGCGTGCTGCGGGCGGGCGTCGTGCATGTCGCGCACGGCGTTGCGCAGGTTGCGCACCCCATCGCGCAGCACCTCGATGGCGATGAAGATCGCGGCCGCGGCGTCTGCCCACCACAGGCCGAAGCCGATGCCGAGCACGCCGGCGATGCCCGCAAGCGCGGTCATCCAGTCGGCCTTGTTCATGTCGGCGTCGGTGTAGAGCGGCTTGGACGACAGTTCGAGCGCCACCTTGAGCTTCAGGCGGCCCAGGATCACCGGCGGGATTGCCGAGACGGCGAGCGCGGCGATCATCAACCAGCCCTGCCAGACCACCGTGTCGCCGATGACGACGGTTCCCACGACCGGACGCGCCCGGGTGATCAGTACGTGCAGGCCGTCGAGCACGAGCAGGGCGCCCATGCCAGTCAGCGCGACCGAGGACGCGAGGAAGGTGATGTCGAACGCGCGCTCGCGACCGTTGATGTAGGTGCGATCGATGCCGCGAGCGCGAAAGCGCAGCGCGATCAGGAACGCGGCCGGCGGCAACAGGCTCAGCAGGTCCTCGACCAGCGCGGTCTGCATCGCCTTCGAGCCGCCCATCGCGACGTACATCACCACCGACACCGCGCCCAGCAGTCCCAGCGACCACCAGCACAAGTGGGCGGCGCGCTGAAGTTCGCGCTGCTGCGCCGGCCCGAGCGGGTCGGGCGTGCGTTCGACGGGCGGCGGTTGCGGACGGTGGGCGTCGGCGCTCATCGCAGCGTCCGCTCGCGGGCGTGGAGATAGCGGTCGATCGACAACTGCCAGGCGTTCTCGGCGGGTGGCAGCGCGAACCGGCGTCGGGCGAAGCCGCCGCCGGGGGCGCGCAGTACGAACGCGCGCGACCAGCCGACATCCGTCCAGGGAGAGTCCGTGCCATGACCGCCGACGACCAAGTGCAAGCGGTTGCCGAGCAGGGCCGTCATCAATGGCTCGTGCCCGTCCTCGACCCACTCGACCGTGTAGCCGTGGTCGCGCGCGAAGGCTTGGATGAGCTCGATCTCACGGCCGGTCGGCGCCTGACCGGCATGCACCTCGACGAACGGCGGGTCGTGACTGACCCCGACGCGCAGGGTCTGGCGCGCGCGCTCGGTACTGCCCTGGGCATCGCGTGGGTAGCCGTCGCAAGCGCTCAGCGACAGCAGAAGCAGGGCGAACCAGGCGCGGATGAACATGGAGGGCGTTATCGGCCAGCCGATGTGCAGGCACGGTGGATGCCAGACCGTCCAGAACCGGGGTCAGAGTGCAATTTCTGGTTCCGATTGCGGGGAAATTGCACTCTGACCCCGGTTTGGCTGGCAGGATTGATTGAGAATCGTTAACATTCGCGTATCGGCGCGATGCGGCTGTGTCGCGCGGTTCCCCTCCCCGCCACAACCAGAAGATCCCCATGCGCCGTCGTCCTTTGCATGTCGCCCCCGTCCGGCGGGCACCGCTCGCCTGTGCGACCTTGGTCGCGCTGTCCACCCTGGGATTCGCGTCGGGCGCGATCGCCGACGACGCCGCGGACCGGGTCACCACCCTCGACGGCCTTCAGGTCAAGGGCGAGCGCGCCGAGGGCTACTCGGTGCGCCGGACGTCGGCCGGTACGCGCTTCGACCTGACTGCGCGCGAGATCCCGCAGTCGGTCAGCATCATCAGCCACGAGCGCATTGCCGACCAGAATCTCGATGACATCATCGACGTGCTGGCCAACACCACCGGTGTCAGCAGCACGCAGTCCGACAGCGAGCGCACCGAGTTCTATGCGCGCGGGTTCTACATCGACAGCTACCAGTTCGACGGGCTGCCGACCCAGATGGTGCAGAACTGGAGCTATGGCGACTCGGGGCTCGACCTGGCGCTGTACGACCGTGTCGAGATCGTGCGTGGGGCGACCGGCCTGCTGAGCGGCGCGGGCAATCCGTCGGCCTCGGTCAATCTGGTCCGCAAGCATGCCGACAGCGCCGAGCTGACGGGTAGCGTGTCGCTCAACATCGGCGAGTGGGGCCGTAACCGCACGACTGTCGACGTGACGACGCCGCTCAACGCCAGCGGCACCGTGCGCGCTCGCGCGATCGGCAGCTATCTCGAGACCGATGCCCAGATGGAGCGCTACAGCCAGCGCAAGCAGTTGGGCTACGTGGTGATCGATGCCGATCTCACGCCCGACACCCAGCTCAGCGTGGGCTACGACTACCAGCACAAGCGCGCCGACGGGGCGACGTGGGGCGGCTTCCCGATGCTGTATTCGGACGGTACTCGAACCCCGTACGGCCCATCGTTCAACGCCAACCCCGAGTGGACCTACTGGGACACCACCAGCAAGCGCGCGTTCGCGACCCTCACGCATGCCTTCGCCAGCGGCTGGAACCTGCGCGTGGGCGCCACCCACGACCGCACCAAGGCCAACGACAAGCTGTTCTACCCGGCATACAACGACTGGGTCACCGGCGGCTCGCTGCTCGACCGCGACACCGGTGCGGGCGTGACGCCGTCGGCGGGCCTGTACAACACCGAGCGCCAGGTCGACGCGGTGGACGGCTATGTCGAAGGCCCCTTCCAGCTGTTCGGCCGCGAGCATCAAGTGATGGGCGGCCTGAGCTACAACAAGCGCGACTTCGCCAACTACGGTGATTACCAGGGCGGCTGGGCACCGATCGTCTATCCGGACGACCTCCGGAACTTCCCGCAGCCGATCTGGAACCCGCTGAGCCTGGCCAGCAAGGGCACCATCACCCAGAAGGCGGCCTACGCGGCCACGCGCCTGTCGCTGGCCGATCCGTTGAAGCTGATCGTCGGCGCGCGCTACACCGAGTGGGAGAGCGAGGGCGAACTGGCCGATCGCAGCCACACCTCGACCACGCCGTATGCCGGCCTGGTGTTCGAGATCAACGACACGTATTCGACCTACGCCAGCTACACCGAAATCTTCCAGCCGCAGGTCGCGCGCGACATCAACTACAACTATCTGGATCCGGTCGACGGCAAGAGTTACGAAGTGGGTGTCAAGGGTGCGTGGTTCGACAACCGCTTGAATGCATCGTTCGCTGTATTCCGGATCGAGCAGGACAACGTGGCCCAGATCACGACCACACCGATTCCGGGCCATCCGAACGAGTTCGCCTCCATCGCCGCGCGCGGCACCGTCAGCCGTGGCTTCGAGTTCGAGGTGAACGGCCAACTGGCACCGGGCTGGAACGCGACGTTCGGTGCATCGCGCTACGTGGCCAAGGACATCAACGGCGCCGACATCAACACGCGCCTGCCGCAGTCCACGCTCAAGGCGTTCACCAGCTACACCCCGCGCAGCCTGCCGGCGCTGACCGTCGGCGGCGGTGTGAACTGGCAGAACCGTATCTACTACCCGGTGCCGGCCTACGACCTGCAGCTCGAGCAGAGCGGCTATGCGCTGGTCAACGCCTTCGTGCGCTATCAGCTGGGTTCGGAGTGGACCGTGCAGGCCAACCTCAACAATCTGCTGGACAAGGAATACTTGGCGCAGGTCAACGGTTACGGCGCCTACGGCGAGAAGCGCAACGGCCAGCTGACCTTCACCTACAGCTTCTGAGCCTGCCCGCAGGCACCCTGCCTGCGGTTGCGCACGGGGCGTCGCGACGACCGCGACGCCCCGTGCGGGTACTTCACTGGTCGAGCATCTCCGGCCGAAACAGCGCGCGCAGCGAGCGCGTCGGGCCGGCGATCATGAAGCGACCGTCGCCCCGGTAGTGCACGGTCCGCGGCCATACCGGCCGCGCCGCGACGTGTGCGCGGACCACGCGCCAGACGAACAGCGGATAGTCGGCGGTGATCCGGGTCTCGTGCAGCCGGCATTCGAAGTTCGCATGGCACTCGGCGATCCGTGGCGCCCCGACGTCGGTCGCCGCCTGCGCGGTCAGCCCGAAACGTTCGAACTTGTCGCCCTCACGGCCGCTGCAATTGCCGATGCCCACGACGGTGTCGAGCAGGGCATCGGTGGGAAGGTTGATCACGCATTCGCGACTGCGCTTGGCCAGTGCGTGGCTGCGATTGGCCTGCCAGATGTAGGTGCCGACCAGGTCGTCGCCCAGCATCATGTGCCAGCCCAGCGTCATGATCCCGCGCTCGCCGCGGTGGGCGGTCGACAGCAGCACGACCGGTCCCGGTTCCAGGTAGCGTCGGGTGTGTTCGACCGGAACCGACTGCTTGCGTGGACGACGCATCGGCGATGCCTTGAGGCGAGAGCGCTCAGTGTGTGCGGCGCGCCGTCGGGGAGGCGTGACCGCGGCGCCATGTCGCCAGCACCAACGTCAGGGTCGCGAGCAGGCAGAGCAGGCCGAACACGTCGCCGACCCGCGTGTAGGGCGTCATACCAGGTGAGGTGCGCGGCAACTGGGCCAGGAGCCGGGCGCCGGGCAGCGGTGCGCTTCGCGCTTCGGCGATAAGCCGGCCCCAGCCGTCGCTGACGCTCATCAGGCCTTCGCGCGCGGGACGAACAACCGCGTAGCCATTCTCCACCCCGCGTACCAGGGTCATGCGCGCGCCCATCCAGGCGTCGACATAGTCGAAGTCCCAGGCCGGCACCAGCATCAGTCCGACAGCATCGCGACCGTAGCGGCGGCCGACGCTGGCGAAGTGCATGTCTTTGCAGATCGCAAGGCCAGTCCGCAGGCCGTCGATCTCCTGCACCGCGATCTCGCTGCCGTGGCGGTAGCCCTGGCGGCGCTCGGGCGGGGCCAGCCGCAGCTTCTCGTAGTCCTGGCGCAGCCGCCCTTCGGGGTCGAACAGCCAGGCCTGGTTGCGCGGCGCGCGGCCATCGTCGATCCCGACGCCCACTTCGAGCCACACGCCGTGCTGGCGGGCGAGCGCGGCGAAGTCGCGTTGCCAGACCGTCGCGGCTGCGGGCGCCAGGATGGCGGCCTTCTCCGGCAGCACGATCAACTCGGCGCCTTCGTCGGCCAGTTGGGCCACCAGGCGGGCATAGCCCTCGCGGACTTCGGTCGCGACGGCCTCGGGCATGCGCGGCAGCACGAGGTCGTCGATCGACGCCAGACCGATGCGCAGGTGGCCGCTGGCCTCCGGGGCAGCTTGCAGTCGGGCGCTGCCGTAGCCGAACGCCGCCAGCGGCACGATTGCGGCCACGGCGAGCGCGAGGATGCGCTGCCGGGCAGGCCAGGAGGTCGCGAGCCACAAGGCGAGCCCGGACGCGGGCAGGCAGAGCACGAACAGCAGGGCCGGCGTGCCGCCCAGCGCGGTGGTCTGCAGCATCGGCAGCCACTCGCTCTGGCTGTAGGCGGCGCTGCCCCACTGGCCGTCGGGCAGCTGTCGGCCCATGACCAGGTCGATGGCGGCCCACGTCAGTGGGTAGGCCAACACGGTCCACCAGCGGGCGAAGCGCAGCACGATGCGCTGCGCCAGCATGATCGCCAGCCACCAGCCCGCTGCGAACCCGCACACGGCGAGCGCCGCGAACGGGGCCGGCATCAGCATGCGCAGATAGCTGGCATAGGTCGTGGCCGCGACCAGCGTGGCGATCAGGACCGCCAGGTGCGCCAGCCCGCGGCGGCGCAGCGACAGCGCGAGCCACAGTGTAGGTACGGGGGCGAACCAGATCAGCCAGGCATTGGGCTCCGGCCCGATGGCCGAGCGCAGCAGCAGGCCGGCCGCCACCGCAAGCAGGACAACGACGATGGGACGCTGAAGCAGCGACGGAGTGCGCGACTGGAGCATGGGTGCCGACACGAGATGCGGGAGCGGCAGGATGGCGATCCCAGGCGACGGCACGCAGTGCCGAAGGTCATCGATGTGTGAGCGCTTCGCCCTCACAGCGCGTCGTCGATGCGACCGGTCCGTCGAGCACATGCACGGTATCGGCCAGCCGCCGGACCTCGTCGGGATGGTGACTGACGTAGAGCATCGGCAGTCGGACTTCGTCGCGGACGCGCTGCAGCCAGGGAATCAATTCCTCCCGGCGCGCCTGGTCGAGCGCCGACAGCGGCTCGTCGAACAGCAGCACCGCCGGCTGCGAAAGCAGGGCGCGGCCGATCGCGACGCGCTGCGCCTCACCGCCCGACAGGTGCGCCGGTCGTCGCGCGAGCAGATGGCCGATGCCGAGCAGCTCGACCACGTCATCCAGCGCAATGGTCTGGGGGCCCGTGTGGCGTCCGTAGCGCAGGTTGCGCCGCACATCCAGGTGCGGGAACAACCGGGCGTCCTGGAACACGTAGCCCACGCGTCGCCGATGCACCGGCAGGTCGATCCGGCGTGCGCTGTCGAACAGCACGCGGCCGTCGATCTCGATGCGCCCGGCGTGGGGGCGCACCAGGCCAGCGATCGCATTGAGCACACTGGTCTTGCCTGCGCCGGATGGCCCGGTCAGCGCAACCACGCGCTGATCGGCGTCGATACGCACCGCGCGCGCGAAGCTGCCCAGGCGCAGCTGGATGTCGATCGCCAGGCTCATGCGTCACGGCCTGTGCGCTGGCGGCGAACCAGCCACTCGGAGGCCAAGAGCGCCGCCAGCGAGATCGCGACCGCGACCAGCGCAAGGCGCCAGATGCCGGCTTCGCCGCCGGGCACCTGCAGCAGGCCATAGATCGCCGAGGACATGGTCTGCGTTTCGCCAGGGATGTTGGAGACGAAGGTGATCGTCGCGCCGAACTCGCCCAGCGCCTTGGCGAATGCGAGGACGGCGCCGGCCACCACGCCCGGCCAGGCCAGCGGCAGCGTGATCGTCAGGAATACGCGCCACGGCCCGGCGCCGAGCGTCGCGGCCGCCTGCTCGAGCCGGCGGTCGACGTTCTCGATCGACAAACGGATCGTGCGCACCATCAGCGGAAAGCCCATCAGCGCGCTGGCGAGCGCGGCACCGGTCCAGCGGAACGCGACGCTGATGCCGAGGGTCTCTTCGAGCCACAGGCCCACCGGGCCGTTGCCACCGAGCATCACCAGCAATGCGTACCCCACCACGACCGGCGGCAGCACCAGCGGCAGATGCACCAGGGCGTCGAGCAGCGCCTTGCCCGGAAAGCGCCGGCGTGCCAGCAGCCAGGCGATCGCGATGCCGAGCGGCAGGCTGCCGAGCGCGGCCGCGGTCGCGACCTTGAGGCTCAGCCCGATCGCGACCAGCTCGTCCGGCGAGAAGGCGTACCAGGCGGTCGACGCCATCGTGCGGCTCAGCGGATCGTGAAGCCGTGGCGGCGGAAGATCTCCGCCGCGGCATCGCCGTCGAGCCAGTGCATGAACGCGTCGGCCTGGCGCGGTTGCGCACTGCCCGCCACCCGCGCGACCGGATAGATGATCTCCGGATGGCTGCCGGCCGGAAACGTCGCCAGCACCTTGACCCGCGGCTCGGCGCGCGCGTCGCTTGCGTAGACCACGCCCAGCGGCGCCTCGCCGCGGGCGACCAGCGCCAGCGCGGCGCGCACGCTGTCGGACTCGGCGACGCGTGGGCGCAGCACGCTCCAGGTGCCGAAGGACTCGAACGCCGCCTTGGCGTACTTGCCGGCCGGCACACTGGCGGTGAGGGCCAGCGACAGCCGGCCGCGCGGGCCCAGCAGCGGCAGCAGGTCGCTGCGCGCGTCCAGCGCGAACGGCTGCGCGGCGCTGTCGGCCGGCGCGATCAGCACCAGGCGGTTACCCAGCAGGTTGCGTCGCGATGCGGCGTCGATCATCCCGCGCTGCGCCAGCCAATCCATCCAGTCCTGGTCGGCGGAGACGAACACGTCGGCCGGCGCGCGCTGCGCGATCTGGCGCGCCAATGCCGAACTGGCCGCGTACGACACACGGACCGGCTGGCCGGTCTGGCGCGTGTACTGCGCGGCGGCGGCATCGAGCGATTCCTTGAGGCTGGCGGCCGCGAACACCGTCAGCGGGGCCTGCGCGGAGGCGGGCACGGCCGCGAACAGGAGCAGGGCGGGCAGCAGCCAGGCACGGAGATGGCTGGAGAACGAGGGGAGCATCGCAAGGCGTCCGGTTCGGGATCAGGGGGCAGCGACCACGACGATCTGCTCGACCTGGCGCACGCTGCGCGCCGCGCGCGTGTCGCCGTCGATCACCAACCGCAGTGGACCGTGGGCCGCATCCAGCGGCTGGCCATCGCAGCGGTCGGCCAGCAGGACGGTGCGGCCACCGAGCGTGGGGTCGAGCTCGGCCAGCGAGAACAGCGCACGGTAGCCGTCGCGCGCGCGCACCAGCACGTAGCGTGTCAGGTCGCCGCCACGCAGCGGGGCGACCGGCATCGCGCCGCTGGCCTGCAGCAGCGCAGCCAGCGACACGCCTTCGCAACGGCGTGCATGGCCGTGGTCGTCGAACGCGAGGTCGCGCCGTTGCAGCGTCGCGCGCGCGCCCTCGTCGAGCGGCACCACGTGCGGCGATGCGGCCACCGGTGCGGACGCGCGCCCGGCGGTCGCATGCCCGCCTGCCTCCTGCGCGCCGGCCCAGGCAGGCAGCATCAGCAACAGCGCTGGCACCAAGCGGCGGGACAGGGGCATCGTCGGACCTCGGCGTTATGTTCGTCCGAGAATAACGATGCGGCGATACCGGGTAAAGCGCGGGGGCATCGCGTCGCTACAACGTGTCGATCGGCAGCTTGAGATAGCGCACGCCGTTGGCTTCGGGCTCGGGCAGCGCCCCGGCGCGCAGATTGGTCTGCACCGCCGGCAGCAGCAGTGCCGGCATCGCCAGTGTCGCATCGCGCGCGGTGCGCATCGCGACGAACGTTGCTTCATCGATGCCCTCGCGCACGTGGATGTTCTCGCGCCGCTGGCAGCCGATCGTCGTCTCGCAGGCCACCGGGCGACCGCCCGGCCCGTAGTCGTGGCAGACGAACACGCGGGTGCTGTCGGGGAGGGCGAACAGCCGCTGGATCGAGCGGTACAGCGTCGCCGCATCGCCACCCGGGAAATCGCAGCGCGCGGTACCGCCGTCGGGCATGAACAACGAGTCGCCGGTGAACAGCGCATCGCCGATCAGATACGCACTGCTGTCGCTGGTGTGTCCGGGCACGGGGATGGCCCGTGCGGTCATCTCGCCGATGGCGAACTCGGCATTGGGCGCGAACAGTCGGTCGAACTGCGAGCCGTCCTCCAGGACGTGTTCGCCGAGGTTGAAGATCGGCCGGAAGGTCTTCTGCACTGTGCGGATGCCCTCGCCGATCGCCAGGCGGGCGGCGGGCAATTGCCGGCGCAGCCAGTCGCCTGCCGAAAGATGATCGGCATGGGCATGGGTTTCCAGGATCCACTGCACGTCGAGCTCGTGGCTGCGCACATGATCGAGCAGGTGGCCGGCCGACACCGTGGCGGTCCTGGCCGATGCGGCGTCGAAGTCGAGCACCGGGTCGATGAGCGCAGCCGCGCGCGAGCGCCGATCGCGGACGACGTAGCTCCACGTGCTGCTGGCGGCGTGGAAGAACGGGGTGACCTCGGGCGGCATGGACGGCTCCTGCGGGCGGGCCAGCGCACTGTAGGAGCCCGCCGTGACGGGAAGGTTCGCGCGATTCAGGGCGCCGCGGGCGCCAGCGCGGCATTGAGCAGGGCGCCGAGCCGGGCGCCGGCGTCGCGCAACTGCCGCTCGGCGGTCGGTAGGTGGACGCTCACATAGTCCTGGCCGAGCCGGCCGCGCGCGGGATACACGCCGGGTGCGACCGCGATGCGGCAGGCGGCTTCGGCCCAGTCCTGCGCGGGCGGTGGCAGCACGCGTGCCGCGGGTGCAGGCGGCGGCAGCGTGCTCAGATGCGCCAGCCAGTCGGCATCGCTGCGCCCGATGCTGTTGAGCATGCCGCTGTCCCAGAACGCGTGCAGGTTGGTGCCGCGTCCGCGGTGATTGATCTGGTGGGTGTTGCCGCCCTTGTCGTGGGCGTAGCCGGCGTGCATCGGCTGGTGCGCGTCGCCGACGAAGTGCACGACGAACTTCAGCGCGGTGACGCGTTGTGCGCGCGGACGCGCGGTGTCGGCCAGGATCGCGGTCTGGGCGACGATCGCCTCGACCACGCAATCGCCGTTCGGGCAGTCGCGCGTGGCCTGGTAGCGGCAGGCCGACTCGCCGATGTTGACGTAATGCCATTTCGCCGAGCGGCGGCCCAGTGCCGGGTCGTGCTCCCGCAGGGCATCGGCCCAGGAGGCGATACCACCCAGGGTTGGATCGGGTTCGCCTGCGAGCAGCGCATCGACCTGCGCCCGCGCCTGCGGCGTGAGGTCGCGCTCGGCAAGCTGGGCGACCAGCCGGTGGCCGAGTTGGCCCCAGGCGAGTGCGGACGAGGAGGTCGCCGCGAGGGCGAGCAGGCAAAACGACAGAACGAAACGGCGCATCCGATCCATTGTATCGGATGCGCCGCCTGTCGGACTCGATGGATCAGAACTTCAGGACGTACGCCGCGCCGTAGACCAGCGGGTCGATGTTCGCGGTGCCCAGCTTGACGCCATCCACGCGGACATCGCTGTCGATGTCCATCCAGCGCGCGTCGACGCGGATCGCACCGTTGCCGACCTTGAAGTCGACGCCGACGTGCGCGGCCAGACCCCAGGAGTTGCTCAGTGCCAGACGCGATCCGGCCAGCGCACCGCGAGTTTCTTCGTCGAAGAAGGTGGTGTAGTTGACGCCGACGCCAACCAGCGGCGAGACCGCGCCGGCGCTGTTGAAGTGGTACTGCAGGCTCACCGTCGGCGGCAGGTGCTTGGTGCTGCCGACCTTGCCCAGGCCCTTGATGTCGATGTCGTGGCGGAAGGGCGTGGCGGCCAGCACTTCGACGCCGAGGTTGTCGCGCACGAAGTACTCGACCGCGATCGTCGGGCGGGTGCTGCTGCCGATCGACAGCGGCAGGGTGCCGTTGGCCAGCGTGCCGTTGTCGGACTTGGGATTGACGTTGTGGGCGCCGATCGCGACGGTCCACTCGCCGGCCGACTGGGCGGCGGCGGGGAGGGCGGGAACAGCGCAGGCGAGGGCAAGCAGGGCAATGGACAGCGGACGCATCGTGGCGGTCTCTTCGTGGGAACTGGCGCCAGTCTCCGCCGCTTGCCAGGTGTGCGCCTTGATCCCGATCAACGCCATGGCGATCGTTCTGCGCTTGGGCCGCGCGACTACGCGCGATCCGGGCTCGCGGTAGAATCGGCGGTGCTGTCTCCGATGCCGGCATCGCCGGCATGGCGTTCCTTCCCTTTCACGTGCCGCACCCGCGCGGCTGCAGGAGTCCGGATTCATGGCGATCAAGGTAGGCATCAACGGCTTCGGCCGCATCGGCCGCAACGTGCTGCGCTCTGCGGTGGAGAATTTCGACGGCGAGATCGAGATCGTCGCGATCAACGATCTGCTCGAGCCCGACTACCTGGCCTACATGCTGCAGTACGACTCGGTGCATGGCCGGTTCCAGGGCGAGGTGTCGGTCGACGGCGACACGCTCGTGGTCAACGGCGCCCGGATCCGCCTGACCCAGGAACGTGACCCGGCGAACCTGAAGTGGGACGCGGTCGGCGCCGAGGTCGTGATTGAGTCCACCGGTCTGTTCCTGACCAAGGACACCGCGCAGAAGCACATCGATGCCGGCGCCAAGAAGGTCATCCTGTCGGCGCCGTCGAAGGACGACACGCCGATGTTCGTCTACGGTGTCAACCACGACAGCTACGCGGGCCAGGCGATCGTCTCCAATGCCTCGTGCACGACCAATTGCCTGGCCCCGCTGGCCAAGGTCATCCACGACAAGTGGGGCATCAAGCGTGGCCTGATGACCACCGTGCACGCGGCGACCGCGACCCAGAAGACCGTCGACGGCCCGTCCAACAAGGACTGGCGCGGCGGTCGCGGCATCCTGGAGAACATCATCCCGTCCTCGACCGGTGCGGCCAAGGCGGTCGGCGTGGTGATCCCCTCGCTCAACAAGAAGCTCACCGGCATGAGCTTCCGCGTGCCGACCTCGGACGTGTCGGTGGTCGACCTGACCGCCGAACTGGAGAAGCCGGCGACCTACGACGAGATCAAGGCCGAGATCAAGGCGCAGAGCGAAGGCGCGCTCAAGGGCGTGCTGGGCTACACCGAGGACAAGGTGGTGGCGACCGATTTCCGCGGCGATGCGCGCACCTCGATCTTCGATGCCGAGGCCGGCATCGCGCTCGACGCCACGTTCGTCAAGCTCGTGGCCTGGTACGACAACGAGTGGGGCTACTCCAACAAGTGCCTGGAACTGGCCCGGGTGGTTGCCGGCAAGTAAGCCGTCGCACGCCCATGCTCGACCCGAAGCCCCGCCTCGTGCGGGGCTTCTCGTTTTCGCGCCCGGCCGGGTAAGGTGCGCCCAGACGCGCCGTCGGCGCGGACGGATAGGCGCCATGGAAGCATTGCTCTTGCTGGGGGTCGCGCTGTTGGTGGCCGTGCCGGTCATGCTGATCGTCACGGCAGTGGCGGTCTCCGACCTGCGTCGCCGGGTGACCGGGCTCGAGTCCCAGCTCGAAGCGCTGCAGGCGCGCGCGAGCGCAACGCCGGGCGCGGCGGTCGCTGCCGCTGCGCCGGCGGCGGACGGGCAGGACGACGCGTTCGACGATGCCTCCAGCCCATGGGCTGATGACGGCCCAATCACAGACCGCAACCAGGCGTCGTCGTTGGCCAACCCCTCGCCGCCGCGGCCTGCCTCGGTGCCACCGCCGTTGCCGTCGGCACCGCCGCGCGCGGCCTGGCGCGATGCCGACCCAGGTCCCGCGCCTGTTCGGTCCGAGACGGCGCCCGGATCGCCGACGCCGCCGGCAGGTCCCGATCCGCTGTCGCGTGCGGCGCGCTGGGTGCGCAGCTGGTTCACCACCGGCAACGTACCGGTGAAGATCGGCATGCTGGTGCTGTTCGCCGGCGTCGCCGCACTGCTCAAGTACGCCAGCGACCAGGGGTACCTGTCGGTGCCGGTGGAGCTGCGGCTGGCCGCGGTCGCGGCCGCGGCGATCGGCGGCCTGGCGTTCGGCTGGCACCGCCGCGACAGCCACCGCACGTTTGCGCTGAGCCTGCAGGGCGGGATGATCGGCATCCTGCTGCTGGTCGTGTTCGCGGCGTACAAGCAGTTCGGCCTGCTGCCCGGCAGCATCGCGTTCGCCGCCAGTGTGGCGCTGGTCGCCGGTGCCGGCGTGCTGGCGGTGCTGCAGAATGCCCGCGCGTTGGCGGTGTTCGCGGTGCTGGCCGGGTTCCTGGCGCCGATCTGGCTGTCGAGCGGCGGCGGCAGCCATGTCGCGCTGTTCGCGTACTACGCGGTGCTCAATGCCGCGATCCTGGGGATCGCCTGGTTCCGGGCTTGGCGGGTGCTCAACCTGCTGGGCTTTGCCTTCACCTTCGGCATCGGCACGATCTGGGGCGTGCTGCGCTACACCCCTTCGGACTTCGCCACGACCCAGCCGTTCCTGGCGCTGTTCTTCGCGTTCTACCTCGCCATCCCACTGCTCTACGCGCGGCGCCGGCCGCCGTCGCGGCGCGATCTCGTCGACGGCTGCCTGGTGTTCGGCACCCCGCTGGTCGCGTTCTCGCTGCAGGCCGGCCTGCTGCAGGGGCGCACGTTCGCGCTCGCGCTGTGCGCGCTGGGCGTGGCCGCGGTCTACGCCGCGCTGGCCTGGGCGCTGCTGCGGCGCCGCCGTGAGGCGGTGCTCGGCCAGGCCTACGCACTGCTCGCGGTCGGCTTCGCCACGCTGGCGGTGCCGCTGGCGCTGTCGGCACGCGCGACCGCCTGCGTGTTCGCACTTGAAGGCGCCGGCTTGGTCTGGCTGGGCCTGCGCCAGCGCCGCCTGCTGCCGCAATTGTCCGGCGTGGGGCTGCAATTGGCCGCGGCGGTGGCCTATGCGCTCGGCGCCACCGCCTGGCCGCGCCCGGTCGAGCCGGTGTTCGCCAACGGCGGCTTCGTCGGTGCGTTGCTGATCGCGCTGTCGGGCCTGGCGATTGCGGCCGCCTACCGGCAGGCCGGGCGCGTGCCGGTCGCGCGCATCGCCTATGTCTGGGCGCTGGCCTGGTGGCTGGGCGCCTGGAGCCAGGAACTGGCACGCGCAGTGCTGTCGACTTGGCTGCCGGACGCGATGCTTGTGCTGGCCGCGGTCACAGGCTGGCTCGCGGCCGAGGTCCATCACCGACGGCCCGACCCGGCGCTCGGTGGGACGCTGTTCGCCGCGCTGTTGGTCGCTGCGCCGTTGGCGTTCTGGCAGATGCATGCACACGTGCAGCCGTTCGCCGGCTACGGCGCCCCCGCCTGGGCGGTGTTCGCCGTGCTTGGCTTCCGCGGCCTGGTGTGCCTGCGCGCGGGCGAGGATCGCCTGGCGCGCGCTGCGCAACTGCTGTGGTGGCTGCTTTGGCCGCTGGTGCTGTCGCTGCTGCTGGCACACGTCGCCGACATGGCCGGGCTGGCCGGCGGCTGGTTCGCGGTCGCGATCGCCTTGCCATGGCTGGTCGTCTCGGCGCTGTCGTTGTGGCGTTGGCCATGGCTGGCGCAGCCGCTGGGCGAGCGCTTCGATCCGGTGCGCACGTTGTTGCGCGGCGTGTTGTTGAGCGTGCTCGCGTTGTGGTGGCTGGTCGCGCTGGGTAATCGTGGCGACAGTGCGCCGCTGCCCTGGATTGCGTTGCTCAATCCGCTCGACCTGGCCCAAATCGCCGTTGTGCTGCTGTTGGCCCGCTGGATGTGGTCGCCCGATGGCACCGCGCCGCCGGGCGCGCCGCGCGTCCCGCTGCTGTCGCTGCTGGCGTTCGTGCTCGTCACCGCGATCACTCTGCGCGCCGCGCACCACTGGGGCGGCGCGCCGTGGAATGCGCGCCTGGCCGGCAGCAGCTTGGCCCAGACCAGCCTGACGGTGGTCTGGAGCATTCTTGGTGTGCTGGGCTGGATCATCGGTTCGCGCCGCGGCCAGCGCGCGCTTTGGCTCGCCGGTGCGGTGCTGATGGCGGTGGTGCTGGCCAAGCTGGTGCTGGTCGATCGCGGCCACCTCGGCAACCTGTGGGGCATCGGCTCGTTCATCGCCTACGGCCTGCTGTGCACGGTCGTGGGCTTCTTCGCGCCGGCGCCGCCGCGCGCCGTCGTTCCCCGCGAGGAGGCGCCCGCATGATCCGATTCCGTCCCGCCATCGCTGCCTGTCTGCTCGGCGCATCCGCGCTCGCCGCCGCGCAAGCGGACTTTGCTGTGCAGTGGCCGCTGACGCTTGAGGAGCCGTCGGCGAGTGCCTATCGCATCACGCTCACACCCGAGGTCTACGCCCAGGTCTGGTCGCCGTCGCTGCGCGACGTGATCGTGGTCGACGGTGACGGACGCCCGGTGCCGGCGGCCTTCGTCGACGCCTCGATGGCGCCGGCGACGCCGACGCGGCGCGAACTGCCGTGGTTCCCGCTGCCCGCCGACACCGGGCGCCGCGATGGCGACATCGCTGCGATCAGCGAGATCGCCGCCGACGGGAGCCTGCGGCGTGTGCAGATGCGCGCGTCGGGCGGCGAGGCCGCCGGTGCGTTCCTGGTCGATGCCAGCGCGATCGAGGGACAGGTGGACGCGCTCGCGCTGCGCTGGGACGACGCGCAGCCGCCGTTCGAGCAGGCCTACCGGATCGAGATGTCGGACGACCTGCGCCAGTGGCGCAGCGTGCACGATGAGGCCCGGGTGCTCGACCTGCGCCGCGACGCCCAGCGGCTGATCGAACGGCGCATCGCGTTGCCCACCCCGATCCATGCGCGCTATCTGCGACTCACGCCGCTGCGTGCGGCCGCCGCGCCGCTCCGGTTGCAGGCGGTCGAGGCCGAACTGGCGCCGGTGCAGGCGCCGGTGGCCTGGCACTGGCAGGTACCGGCACCGCAGCCGGCCGGCGAGCGCGGCGCGATCGTCTATCGCAGCGATGGTCGCTTCCCGGTCGAGCGGATCGAGATCGCGCTGGCCGGCAACGGCACCGGGCGCTGGACGCTCGAGCGACGCGATGCCGACGATGCCCCCTGGCGCGTCGTGGCCGCCGATCACGTGGTGTACCAGGCCGGTAGCGGCCCGGACCTGCGTCGGTCGCCGCCGTTGGCGCTACCGGCGCCGGTTCGCGATCGCCAATGGCGGTTGACGCCGACCACCGCGGCGCCGGGCGCGCCGCCGGCGCTGCGTCTGGGTTACCGGCCCGAGACGCTGGTGTTCGTCGCCGAGGGGCGTGCGCCCTATGCGTTGCAGGCCGGCAGCGCCCGTGCGGCGCGCACCGATGCGCCGGTCACGCCACTGCTCGATGCGCTGCGCGCCCAGCATGGCCCCGGCTGGCGTCCGGCGAACGCCGCGCCCGGTGCGATGGCACCGTTGGCCGGCGCGGCGGCACTGCAGGCGCCGGTGCCCACGCGCGACTGGAAGACCTGGACGCTGTGGGGGGTGCTGCTGCTCGGCGTGCTCGTCGTGGGCGGCTTCGCGCTGAGCCTGCTGCGCGGGCGCAAGGACGTCTGAGGCCACTGCGCCGCGTTTGCCTGTCCGCGACGGCTGCGCCGACAATGCCGGGTGCGCACCGCGTGCCGGGCTGCCTGTCACGCACGATTCCGAAGCCGCAATGCGGCGCCATGGAGGGCATGGCGCGACCCTTTTCCTTCTTTTCAAGCGAGTCCAGTCCCCATGACCATCGTTCGCATGACCGACCTCGACCTTTCCGGAAAGCGTGTGCTGATCCGGCAGGACCTCAATGTCCCCGTCGACGGCGGCAAGGTCACGTCCGATCAGCGCATCCTCGCCTCGCTGCCGACGCTGCGTCAGGCGCTGGCACAGAACGCGGCCGTGATGGTGACCTCGCATCTGGGCCGGCCGAAGGAGGGCAGCTGGAGCGAGGCCGATTCATTGGCGCCGGTCGCCGCGCGCCTGTCCGAGCTGCTCGGCATCGAGGTGCCGCTGGTGCGCGACTGGGTCGACGGCGTCGAGGTCGCCCCCGGCCAGCTGGTGCTGCTGGAGAACTGCCGCATGAATGTCGGCGAGAAGGCCGACGACGAGGCGCTGGCGCGCAAGTACGCAGCGCTGGCCGACGTGTTCGTCATGGACGCGTTCGGCACCGCGCATCGCGCCCAGGCCTCGACGCACGGTGTGATCCGCTTCGCGCCCCAGGCCGCCGGCGGTCCGCTGCTGATGGCCGAGCTCGACGCATTGGCCAAGGCGCTCGACGCGCCGGCGCGTCCGCTGCTGGCGATCGTGGCGGGCAGCAAGGTGTCGACCAAGCTCGAGCTGCTGTCGTCGCTGGTGGGCAAGGTCGATCAGTTGATCGTCGGCGGCGGCATCGCCAACACCTTCATCGCCGCGCTCGGGCACGGGGTGGGCAAGTCGCTGGTCGAGACCGATCTGATCGACACTGCCAAGCAGATCATGGCCGACGCCAAGGCGCGCGGCGCCGAGATTCCGGTGCCGACCGACGTCGTGGTGGCGCCCGCCTTCGCGGCCGATGCGCCGGCGACGGTCAAGGCCGTGGACGCGGTCGAGGCCGACGACATGATTCTCGACATCGGTCCGGACACCGCGAAGCGCTATGCGGCGATGATCGCCGACGCCGGCACCGTGGTCTGGAACGGCCCGGTCGGGGTCTTCGAGTTCGATGCGTTCGGCCACGGCACCGAGGCGCTGGCGCGTGCGATCGCCTCGTCGAAGGCATTCTCGATCGCTGGCGGCGGCGATACGCTGGCCGCGGTCGACAAGTACGGCATCGCCGACGAGGTGTCCTACATCTCGACCGGCGGCGGTGCGTTCCTGGAGTTCCTCGAGGGCAAGACGCTGCCGGCGGTCGCGGCGCTGGAGGCGCGCGGGGCGTGAGCGGGGATGCGCTGTTCTTCGATCTCGACGGCACGCTGATCGATTCGGAGCCCGGCATCCTGGGCGGCATCGCGCATGCGCTCGAGGTACTGGGCCATGCGCCGCTGTCGCGCGAGACGCTGCTGCCGTGGATCGGTCCGCCGCTGCGCGACAGTTTCGACGCGTTGTTTGCCGGGGATGCAGCCCGTACCGAGCGCGCCATCGCGGTCTATCGCGATCGCTACGACACGATCGGATGGCGCGAGCACGCCGTCTATCCCGGTGTGGCGGAGGCGATCGAGACGCTGCGGGCCGATGGCCGCACGCTGGCGGTGGTCACCTCGAAGAACGAACGCTTTGCGCGGCGCATCGTCGAGGGCCTGCCGTTCGGCGATGCATTCGCGACGATCGTCGGCGCAAGCGACGACGGCGTGCGCCGCTACAAACGCGAACTCATCGCCGAGGCACTGTCGCGGCTGGCGTTGTCGGCCGCGTGCTGCACGATGATCGGCGACCGGCGCATGGACATGGAGGGCGCGCGCCAGCACGCGATGCGCGCGATCGGCGTGTCGTGGGGCTTCGGTTCGGCCGACGAACTGCGCAAGGCCGGCGCCGACCAAGTGGTCGATTCGCCGGCTGCGCTGGTCGCACAGGTGGGCTGACCGTAAGCGGTCGCCATGCCGTTGCAAGCGTTTCCAAGTAAGCTCGCAGGCGGCATGCCGTTCCGGGATGCCTCGGGCGCGTCGCCCGCCAGCGCGCGCTTGACCATCGGTGGACACTAAGATCGCGGAATGACTGCCAACGAATTGACTCCCGTCCCGGCGCATCGGCGCCGTACACGTATCCTCGCCACGCTCGGACCTGCCACCGACGCGCCGGGCGTGCTCGACGCGCTGATCGCCGCCGGCGTCAATGCCGTCCGCCTCAACTTCTCGCATGGCGACCCGGCATCGCAGAAGGTGCGCGCCGAGGCTGTCCGCGCCGCGGCCGACCGGGCCGGGGTCGAGATCGGCATCCTGGCCGACCTGCCGGGCCCGAAGATCCGCATCGAAAAGTTCGCCGACGGCAAGGTGACGCTGCGCGCAGGCGCGCGCTTCGACCTGGTCGCCGACCCCGACGCGCCCTTGGGCACGGTCGACGAGGTCGGCGTCAGTTATCTCGGCTTGCCGGACGACGTGGCGGCAGGCGACGTGCTGCTGCTCGACGATGGTCTGATGCAGTTGCAGGTGACCGCGGTGGAGGGCGTGCGCATCGTCACCACCGTACTCAACGACGGCGTGCTGTCGAACCGCAAGGGTCTCAACAAGCAGGGCGGTGGCCTGTCGCTGGGCGCGTTGACCGATCACGACCGTGCGCTGATCAAGATCGCCGCGGAGATCGGTGTCGACTTCATCGCGGTGTCGTTCTGCCGCAATGCGGCCGACATGGAAGAAGCGCGTTCGATCGCGCGTGCGCATGGCAGCGATGCCGCGCTGGTGTCGAAGATCGAACGTACCGAGGCAATCGAGAATCTCGCCGAGATCATCGATGCCAGCGACGTGGTGATGGTCGCGCGCGGCGACCTGGGTGTGGAGATCGGCGACGCCGAGCTGCCGGGCCTGCAGAAGAAAATCATCCGCGAGTCGCTGGCGCGCAACAAGGTGGTGATCACCGCCACCCAGATGCTGCAGTCGATGGTCGAAAGTCCGATGCCCACGCGCGCCGAGGTGCTCGACGTGGCCAACTCGGTCATCGACGGCACCGATGCGGTGATGCTCTCGGCCGAGACTGCCGCCGGTGCGTATCCGGTGCGCGCGGTCGAGGCGATGGCGCGGGTCTGCGTCGGCGCCGAGCGCCAGTTCGCGCAGGACACCGACTTCGAGAAGGCGCAGCGCAACCTCGAACGCGCCGACCACGCGATCGCGATGGCCGCGATGTTCCTGTCCGAGCACGTCGGCGTCGGCGCGATCGTTGCGATGACCGAATCGGGCGGCACCGCGCGCTACCTGTCGCGTTTCCGCGGCGGCGCGTCGATCTACGCGTTCTCGCGCCACGCCGGCGCACGTCGGCGCATGTCACTGATGCGCGATGTGTTCCCATTCAACTACGACAGCCGCGGTCAGACCCCGCGCGAAGCCGCGCGCGGCAGCATCCGCCTGTTGGTCGACGCCGGCCTGCTGGGGCCGGGCGAACGTGTGGTGTTCACCAGTGGCGAGCACATGGAGACACACGGCGCGACCAACACCCTGCGCCTGCTGCAGGTCGGCGGCGACGGTCGGGCCGAGGGCCTGGGCGAGCTGTAGCCGGCCCGTGCGCGGGACCGCCACCGGCTGTCCCGCGCGGCCTGCGCGGATCGCGACGTGCTGTAAACGTTTTCCCCGACGTTGCACGCGATTTCGGCGCGCGGCGGCGCTGGGCGCTGGGCGCTTCGTCGAAGCCGGCGGGCTATAATGGGCGCCTTTCCCCGCCGATGGACGTCACCGCCACATGAGCATCGAACAGCTTGCAGACATCGCCCAGGCCATGGTCGCCCCGGGCAAGGGCATCATCGCGATCGACGAGTCCACCTCCACCATCGCCAAGCGGTTCGAGGGCGTGGGCATTCCGAACAACGAGGAGAACCGTCGCGCCTACCGCGAACTGCTGCTGACCACGCCCAAGCTGTCGGACCACATCAGCGGTGCGATCCTGTTCGACGAGACGATCCGTCAGTCGACCAAGGACGGGGTGCCGTTCGCCAAGTACATGAGCGATCACGGCATGATCCCGGGCATCAAGGTCGACAAGGGCACGCACGCGCTCGCCGGGTTCCCGGGCGAGGTCGTCACCGAGGGCCTGGATGGGCTGCGCGCGCGCCTGGAGGAGTACTACAAGCTTGGCGCCCGCTTCGCCAAGTGGCGCGCGGTGATCAACATCGGCGAGGACATCCCGTCCGGCACCTGCATCGAGGCCAACGCCCACGCGCTTGCCCGCTACGCGGCGCTGTGCCAGGAGCAGGGCCTGGTGCCGATGGTCGAGCCGGAAGTGCTGATGGACGGCAGCCACGACATCGAGACCTGCTATGAGGTCACCGAGGTCACGCTGCGCGCGCTGTTCGACGCGCTGTACAACCAGAACGTCATGCTCGAAGGCACGATCCTCAAGGCGTCGATGGTGCTGCCGGGCAAGGACAGCGGCGAGACTGCCGAGGTCGACGAGGTCGCCGAGGCCACGCTGATGTGCCTGAAGTCGGCGGTGCCGGCGATCCTGCCGGGCATCGTGTTCCTGTCGGGCGGGCAGAGCGACGAGCAGTCGACCGCACATCTGGATGCGATGAACCGCCTTGGGCCGAACCCCTGGCCGCTGTCGTTCTCCTATGGCCGTGCGATGCAGCAGGCCGCCTTGAAGCTGTGGTCGCAGGACCTGGCCAACAACGTCGCCAAGGCGCAGGAGACGGTGTTCGCCCGCGCCCGCGACAACGGCCTGGCCGCGCAGGGCAAGTGGAAGAAGGGCTGAGCCTGATCTCCCGTTCGCTCATCGAAACGCCGGCCTTGCGCCGGCGTTTCGCGTTGTGGGCCCGCCCGTCTGTCCGCTCGCAAAACCGCAAAACCTGGGTCAGAGTGCAATTTCGCGAGGCGAAATTGCACTCTGACCCCGGTTTTCGGGTGCGCACCTGAGTCGGCGGCCTGACCGCGGGTCGTGCGGCTCAGGCCGCCAGCGCCGCGGTGTAGCGCGCCAGCATCACGGGGTCGTGGCAGCAGAACAACACGTCCAATGGGTCCTCGGCCAGGCTGTCGCGCACTTGCGCCACGGCGATCGCGACCGCGGCATCGGGCGGGTAGCCGTAGACACCGCAGCTGATCGCCGGGAACGCGATCGATGCCAGTCCACGCGTTCGCGCCAATGCCAGCGCGTTGCGGTAGCAGGCAGCGAGCAACGCCGGCTCACCGTACTGACCGCCTTGCCAGACCGGGCCGACGGTGTGGATCACATAGCGCGCCGGCAACGCGAAGCCAGGCGTGATCCGGGCTTCGCCGGTCGGGCAACGGATACCCGGCCGCGATTCGGGCAGGGCGCGGCAGGCATGCAGCAGCGCCGGGCCGGCCGCGCGATGGATGGCGCCATCGACGCCGCCGCCGCCGAGCAAGGACGGATTGGCGGCGTTGACGATCGCGTCGACCTCACAGCGGGTGATGTCGGCATGCAGGGCGCGGAGATGGTCCATCGGCGCAGCATATCGACGGCGGCTGGATGGTGGCATCACGCCGTCTGCGCGATGCTGGCGGCCGATCCTGTCCTTGAGAGCGACTTTTCGATGAGCGATCGCGCGCCATTGCACGTCCCGTCCCCCGTCCACGATCTGCTGCGCCGCGGGCGCAAGGTGGAGGCGATCAAGATTCTGCGCGATGCCAATCCGGGGCTGTCGCTGCGGGCCGCCAAAGACTCGGTCGACGCACTTGACGGGCGCGACGACCGGTACCGCCCGTCATCGCAGGCGCGCCCCGTGAGCGAGGCGACGCTGCCCACCGAGGTCGCGGCGCGGATCGCGACGGGCAACACCGAGGACGCGGCGCGGCGCTTGCGCGAGCTCGACCCGGCACTCGACGACGAGGCGGCGCGGCAGACCGTGTCCCGGCACGCCTCGCCGCTGCTGCGCGAGGCGCGCCAGGAGACCGTGGTCGCCGGCGATAGTGGCCGCTACGGCTGGCTGCTCTGGGTGGCGCTGCTGTTGGCGCTCAGCGTCGGCCTGGCGCTGTGGATGGCGCGAGGCTAGCGCCGGGTCGCGCTCAGGGCAGGCCCGCCAGCCAGTCGTCGTCCGAGCCTTCGTTGACGTCGGCAAACAGCGGCGTGGAGAAGTAGCGCTCGCCGGTGTCGGGCAGCATCGTCAGGATCACCTCGCCGTCGCTGGCGGTCTTGGCGACCTCGAGCGCGGCGGCGGCGGTGGCGCCGGCCGAGATGCCGACGAAGATGCCTTCTTCGGCCGCGAGCCGGCGCGCGGTCTCGATCGCCAGCCCGTCGTCGACCGAGAGTACCTGCGCGGCGATGTCGCGATTGAGCACCTCGGGTACGAAGTCCGGGGTCCAGCCCTGGATCTTGTGCGGCGCCCAGTCCTTGCCTTGCAGCATGGCCGCGCCCGCAGGTTCGGCCGCGGTGACCTTGACCTCGGGCCGCGCGACCTTGAGGACCTCGCCCACGCCGGTCAGCGTGCCGCCGGTGCCCCAGCCGGTGACGAAGTGGTCGAGCCGGCGGCCGGCGAAGTCGCGCAGGATCTCGGCCGC
Organism: Luteimonas sp. TWI596; assembly: GCF_039674105.1. Lineage (NCBI taxonomy): Bacteria > Pseudomonadati > Pseudomonadota > Gammaproteobacteria > Lysobacterales > Lysobacteraceae > Luteimonas > Luteimonas sp. TWI596. The sequence goes on along the minus strand of NZ_JBDJMU010000019.1, from coordinate 27,391 downwards.
GGTGGTGTTGCGGTGGTAGGCGGGATTGGCGGGGTTGGCGAATTGGCTGGCGAGGAACCAGCCGTGTTGCTCGGCCAGTTCCTTGGCCTTGCGGACCATGCCCGAGCCGCGCTCGGCGGCCGGGGTCAGGATCACCTTGGCGCCGTATGCGCGCATCAGCTTGCGGCGCTCGATCGAGAACGTCTCGACCATCGTGGCGACGAACTTGTAGCCGCGCGCGGCCGCGACCATCGCCAGAGCGACGCCGGTGTTGCCGGAGGTGGCCTCGACGATCGTGTCGCCAGGCTTGAGCAGGCCGCGGCGCTCGGCGTCGAGGACGATGGCCAGGGCCAAGCGGTCCTTGACCGAACCGCCAGGATTGAAGGATTCGACCTTGGCGTAGAGTGTGACGTTGGCCGGCGCCAGCCTGTTCAGCCGGACGATGGGCGTGTTGCCGACGGTGTCGAGGATGCTGTCGTACAGGGCCATGGGGAACTCGCGGGGGCAGGCGCGGTGCGCGGTCGTCCCAGACTGCGACAAAACGCACCGGCGGACCATGCGTTGACATGGAACGCTGTTTTTTCGACACCATCCGATGGCACGGTCGGCGTCACGGGCCAGCGGGTACACTCCGGCGCTTTCACCGTCTCAGGGTCCTCCCTTGTCCGAGCAAGCCCCAGGCCGCCGCGGCACCGTGTCGTGCGCGCTCGTCGCCCTCCTCGCATCGATGCTGGCCGCCTGTGGCAGCCCCGAAAGCGCGGCCCGCCCCGAGGGCGGTGCAGCGGTTCCGGTGACGACGACGGTGACCGCGCTGCGGGACTGGAACGACACGGTCGCGGCGTTGGGCACGGTCAAGGCACGCGAGTCGATCATGCTCACGGCCAAGGTCAGCGAGACCGTGCAGCGGGTGCATTTCGACAGCGGCGACGATGTCGATGCCGGCATGGTGCTGGTCACGCTGACCGGCGGCCAGCAGCAGGCGGCGCTCGAGGCGGCAGAGGCGGCGGCGATCGAGGCCGAGCAGCAGTATCGTCGCGGCGCCGGCCTGGTGGACCAGCAGTTGATCGCGCGTGCATCGCTCGACACCCTGCGGGCGACCCGCGATGCCGCCCGTGCGAACGTCGCCGAGATGCGGGCCAATGTCGGCGACCGCACCATCCGCGCGCCGTTCGCTGGCGTGCTGGGCATCCGCCAGGTCAGCCCGGGCGCGCTGGTGACGCCCGGCACCGCGATCGCGACGCTCGACGACATCTCGACGGTCTATGTCGACTTCCCCGTGCCCGAGACCCGGCTGGCGGCCATTGCGCCGGGTCAGCGGGTGTTCGGGCGCAGTGCCGCGTATCCGGCCGACGAGTTCGAGGGCGTGGTGCAGACGATCGACGCCCGCGTCGATGCCAACACCCGCGCGGTGACGGTGCGGGGCGCCTTCGGCAATCCCGATCGCCGGCTGCGGCCGGGCATGCTGATCCAGGTGCGGCTGCAGCAGCGCACGCGGCAAGCGCTGATGGTGCCGGAGATCGCGGTGATCCAGGTCGGCCGCGACACGTTCGTCTACCGTGTTCGCGAGGATGAGACGGTCGAGCAGGCGCCGGTCGAGATCGGTGTGCGCCAGGATGGCCTGGCCGAACTGGTCGAGGGTCTGACGCCAGGCGAGCGCATCGTGCTCGACGGCACGGGCAAACTGCGGCCGGGCATGAAGATCGTCGAAGGCACGGTGCAGGAGGCCAAGGCGCAGCCGGCCGAGGACGCCGACGCGCCAGGAGACGAGGTGCGATGAAACTGTCGGATGTCTCCATCCGCCGGCCGGTGTTCGCGGCCGTCATGAGCCTGTTGCTGGTGGCGCTGGGCATCATGGCCTTCACCCGGCTGACGCTGCGCGAGTTGCCGAACATCGATCCGCCGATCGTTTCGGTCGACGTCAGCTATCCCGGGGCATCGGCTGCCGTGGTCGAGACCCGCATCACGCAGATTCTCGAGGACGCGCTGTCGGGTATCGAGGGCATCCGCACGATTGAGTCGCGCAGCCGCAACGGTCGATCCGATGTCACCATCGAGTTCAACCTGAGCCGCGATATCGAGGCCGCCGCCAACGACGTGCGCGATGCGATCAGCCGGGTCATGGATCGGATGCCGGTCGAGGCCGACCCGCCCGAGATCTCCAAGGTCGAAGCCGACGCCGACGCGATCGTCTGGCTGAACCTGCGCTCGAGCACGATGAACACGCTCGAGCTGACCGACTACACCGACCGTTACATTCTCGATCGTTTGTCCTCGCTCGACGGCGTGGCGCGTGTGCATCTGAGCGGTGGGCACCGCTATGCGATGCGGATCTGGCTCGACCGCGACGAGATGGCTGCGCGCAACATCACCGCCGCCGATGTCGAGAACGCGTTGCGCACCGAGAACGTCGAACTGCCGGCCGGCCGGATCGAGTCGCAGACCCGCGACTTCACGTTGCGCGTGGAGCGGGGCTTCCGCGAGCCGTCGCAATTTGCACAGATCCCGGTGCGCCGCGGCAGCGACGGCTACGTCGTGCGTCTGGGCGATGTCGCGCAGATCGAACTGGGCTCGGCCGAGCGGCGCTCCTACATGCGCAGCAACTCGGTGCCCAATGTGGGCCTGGGCATCGTGCGCACCTCGACCGCCAATGCACTCGATGTCGCACGCGCCGCGCGCGCCGAGGCCGAGCGCATCCAGCAGACGCTGCCCGAAGGCACCGAGATTTTCGTCGCCTCCGACAACACCGTGTTCATCGACGCGGCGATCACCCGCGTCTACTGGACGCTGGGCGAGGCGATGGCGCTAGTGTTCCTGGTGATCTGGTTGTTCCTGGGCAGCCTGCGCGCGGCGTTGATCCCGGCGCTGACCGTGCCGGTGTGCTTGATCGCCGCGTTCATCGCGCTGTACGTGTTCGGCTTCTCGATCAACCTGCTCACGCTGCTGGCGCTGGTGCTGTGCATCGGCCTGGTCGTGGACGATGCGATCATCGTGCTGGAGAACGTGCAGCGCCGCGCCGATCTGGGCGAGCCGCCGCTGGTGGCCGCGCGCCGCGGCACCGCGCAAGTCGCCTTCGCGGTGATCTCCACGACCGCGGTGCTGGTCGCGGTGTTCCTGCCGGTCGGCTTCATGGAGGGCAATTCGGGGCGGCTGTTCCGCGAGTTGTCGGTCGCGCTGGCCGGCGCGGTCGCGCTGTCGGCGTTCATCGCGCTCACGCTCACGCCGATGATGTGCTCCAAGCTGGTGCGGCCGCACACCAAGCAGCGCGGCTTCAATGCGTGGATGAACCGGCAACTGGCGCGGCTGGGCAGCGGCTACGGCCGCCGCGTGGACACGCTGGTCGCGTTGCCGGCCGGGCGCCTGTTGTTGCTGCTCGTGGCGGCGATCGCGGTGTGCGTGGCGGCCGCGGTGCTGCTGTTTGCGCGCGTGCCCAGCGAACTGTCGCCGGCCGAGGACCGCGGGCGGTTCTTCGTCGGCGTCGACGGCCCCGAGGGCGCGGGCTTCGACTACACCGTCGGGCAGATGCAGCACGTCGAGGCGATCTTCGCGCCACTGGTCGGCGACGACCAGCCGATCGCCCGCGCCAACTCCCGCGTGCCGCGCGGCTGGGGCGGCAGCGAGGACATGCACACCGGCCAGGTGATCGTGTTCTTGCAGGACTGGAAGCACCGCAAGGAAAGCACGGTCGACGTCGTCGAGACGTTGCGCGCCGAGTTCGCCAAGCTGCCCGGCGTGCAGGTGCGCGCCAATGTACCGGGCGGTCTGGTCGGCAGCCGCGGTCAGCGCTACCAGTTGGTGCTCGGCGGGCCGGACTACGCGGAGATCGCGCAATGGCGCGATCGCATGCTCGCGCGCATGCGCGAGAATCCGGGCATCCAGGACCCCGACTCGGACTACAAGGAAACGCGGCCGCAGATGCGCGTGGACATCGACCGCCAGCGCGCGGCCGACCTGGGCGTGTCGGTGCAGGAGATCGGACGCACGCTCGAGACGATGATGGGCTCGCGCCAGGTCACCACGTTCGTCGACAACGGCGAGGAGTACGACGTGCTGCTGCAAGCCGGACGCAAGCGGCGCATGAATCCGGCCGATCTCGCCGACACCTATGTGCGCGGTCGCGACCAGGCGCTGGTGCCGTTGGCCAATCTGGTCACGCTCAGCGAGATCGCCGAACCGGGCAGCTTCAACCGCTTCAACCGGCTGCGTGCGATCACCATCAGTGCCGGGCTGGCGCCCGGCTATTCGATGGGCGAGGCGCTGGAGTGGACGCGTCAGGTCGCTGCCGAGGAACTGCCCGACTATGCGCAGATCGACTGGAAGGGCGAGAGCCGCGAGTTCCAGGAAGCCGGTGGCGCGGTGCTGCTGACGTTCGCGATGGCATTGATGATCGTCTACCTGGTGCTGGCCGCGCAGTTCGAGAGCTTCATCCACCCGCTGGTGATCATGTTGACCGTGCCGCTGGCGGTACTCGGTGCGTTGCTGGGCCTGTGGGCGACAGGGGGGACGCTGAACCTCTTCAGCCAGATCGGGATCGTCATGCTGATCGGCCTGGCGGCCAAGAACGGCATCCTGATCGTCGAGTTCGCCAACCAGTTGCGGGACGAGGGGCGGAGCGTCCGCGAGGCGATCGCCGAGGCCTCGGCGGTGCGCCTGCGTCCGATCCTGATGACGTCCACCGCGACGATCGTCGGCGCGATCCCGCTGGTCGTGGCCGGCGGTCCCGGTTCGGCGAGTCGGGCGACGATCGGCATCGTGATCATCTTCGGCGTCGCATTCTCGACCCTGCTGTCGCTGTTCGTGGTCCCGGCGTTCTACGCCCTGCTCGCGCCGTTCACGCGCTCCCCCGAAGCCCTGGCCCAGGAACTCGAGCGCCTGGAAGCCGAAACCCCCGCCGTCGGCGGCCACGCCTGACCCCAGAACCGGGGTCAGAGTGCATTTTTAGGTGCAATCGGGCGCGCGAAATTGCACTCTGACCCCGGTTCTGGGGGGAGGCGGGCGATGCGTTGGGACGACGTGCGGCTCGAAGGCGATGGCTTCGTGCTGCGGCGCTGGCGCGACGCCGATCTCGAGGCGTTGCTGCGCTATGCCGACGATCCGCTGGTCGTGCGCGGGCTCAGCGACCGCTTTCCCCATCCCTATACGCGCGCCGACGGCGCGGCGTTCCTGGCTGGTGAGGTCGTCGACCTGTCGGGGCCGGTGCTGGCGATCGACATTGACGGCGAGGCCTGCGGCAGCATCGATGCCCGCCAGGGCGCGGGCGAACGCGCGCATTCGGCCGAACTCGGCTACTGGCTGGCGCGCGTGCACTGGAACCGCCGCATCATGCGCCGGGTGGTCGCGGCCTATGTGCCCTGGGTGATGGACGCGCTGGACCTGAGGCGCCTGCAAGCCAACGTGCTCGACCTCAACCCGGCCTCGGCGCGGGTGCTCGTCTGCAATGGCTTCGTGGAGGAGGGCCGGCTGCGCGGCGCAGTGCGCAAGGCCGATGGGCTGCACGATCTCCGGCTGTTCGGGCTGGTGCGCGAGGGTCCGCCTTCCTCGGGCTGACCCGAGGCGTGGGAAGGCGCAATGTCCGCAGCTGCGACAGTGCGTCGCATTCGACCCCCTGATCGTGGAAAATCGATCCTTCGTGTGTCGTCCGCGTCATCCGCCCCCGTCCAGCCCGGAGCCAGACCGATGGATCAACTGCTCACCGCCCTCAATGGTCTGATCTGGAGCAAGGCGCTGATTGCGCTGTGCCTGGGCGCCGGCCTGTGGTTCACGCTTCGCACGCGCTTCATGCAGGTGCGCGGCTTCGTCGAGATGACCCGACTCACTTTCACCGGCCAGAAATCCGATGCCGGCGTGTCTTCGTTCCAGGCACTGGCGATGTCGATGGCCGGGCGCATCGGCATCGGCAACATCGCCGGCGTCGCCACCGCGATTGCGTTTGGCGGCCCGGGCGCGGTGTTCTGGATGTGGGTGATGGGGTTCCTCGGCGCCTCCACCTCCTACGTCGAGTGCACCCTGGCGCAGATCTACAAGGAAAAGGATGCAGAGGGCCGCTACCGCGGTGGCCCGGCCTACTACATCGAAAAGGCGATGGGCCTGAAGTGGTATGCGCTGGCGTTCGCATTCGCGACCCTGGTGGCAGCGGGCCTGCTGATGCCGGGTGTGCAGGCCAATGCGATCGCCGACAGCATCGCCAACGTCTGCGCTGGCAGCACGGTCTGCGGCGACCTGTCCGGCCAGTGGATGGGCATCGATGCGCGGATCGCGCTCAAGGCGGGCATCGGCATCACCGTGGCGCTGCTGCTGGCGGTCATCATCTTCGGTGGCGTCAAGCGCATCGCCGCGTTCGCCGAACTGGTGGTCCCGTTCATGGCGATCGCCTACATCCTCACCGCAGTCACGGTGATGGTCATCAACTACGATTTCGTGCCGACGATGTTCCGCATCATCTTCGAGAGCGCGTTCGGCGTGCATGCCGGGTTCGGCGCAATGCTCGGGTTGGCCGTGGAATGGGGCGTCAAGCGCGGCATCTACGCCAACGAGGCCGGTCAGGGCACCGGGCCCCATGCCGCCGCGGCGGCCGAGGTGTCGCACCCGGCCAAGCAGGGCTATGTGCAGGCCTGGGCGATCTACTTCGACACGATGCTGGTCTGTACCTCGACCGCATTCCTGATCCTGGCGACGGGGATGTACAACGTGGTCGGCCCCGAGGGGGCGATGCTGCACGAGGCGCTTCCGGGGGTGGAGGCCGGATCGGGCTTTGCGCAGGCGGGTATCGAGTCGATTCTGCCCGGCTGGGGCGCCCTCTTTGTTGCAATCGCGTTGTTCTTTTTCGCGTTCACCACGATCATGGCCTATTACTACATGGCCGAGACCAACCTGACCTACCTCAACAAGCACGTGGCGCGGCCGGGGCGGACGCTGCTGCTGCGGGTAGCGCTGCTGGGCATGGTGATCTTTGGTGCGATCCGCAGCGCCGAGATGGCGTGGATGCTCGGCGACATCGGCGTCGGCGTGATGGCCTGGCTCAACATCGTTGCGATCCTGATCCTGCAAAAGCCGGCGTTGCAGGCGCTGCGCGATTACGAAAGCCAGAAGAAGCAGGGGCTCGATCCGGTCTTCGACCCCGATAAGCTGGGCATCCGCAATGCCGACTTCTGGAAACGCACACCATGACCGATGCAGGACGTCGCCCGCCACGCGGGCCGGCAGGACGGGGCGAGGTCGGTCCCAGGCAGGCCAGCCCGTGGGGCGCACGCGCAGTCTCGCCGGCCGGTCCGCGAATCGCGGCCGTGGCGCCCGGCGGTGACGGCGACGGCGGCGAGCGCCGGGAAATGCGTCTGTATGGACGCAATGCCATCGATGCGGTGTTCGCCAAGCGGCCCGAGGCGATCCGCAAGCTATATCTGCTCGAGGCGCGCATCCCGCAGTTGCAGCCCATGCTCAAGTGGTGCGCTGCCCATCGTGTGGGCTACCGCGTCGTCGGCGAGGACGATCTGCGCAAGCTGGCGGCGAGCACGCATCACGAGGGCATCGTCGCCGACGTGCTGCGCGAGGCGCCGCTGTCGCTCGGCGATTGGCTGCAGGCGTTGCCCGCGGGGCCGGCCTGCGCGCTGTGGCTCGATGGCGTCGGCAACCCGCACAACCTCGGCGCGATCCTGCGTTCGGCCGCGCACTTTGGCGTCGGTGCCGTGTTGCTGCCCAGGGACGCCTCGCTCGCGCTGTCGGGCGCGGCCGCGCGTGTCGCCGAAGGCGGCGCGGAGGCCGTGCGCTTCGTCCGCCTGGGCCGGGAGGATAACGCGTTGGCGCAGTTGCGCAGTGCCGGCTTCAAGCTGGCCGCCACGGTCGTGCGCGGCGGCGAGGATCTTTTCAAAGCCGCGTTGCCGTCGCGGCTGGTCTACGTGCTCGGCGCCGAAGGAGAGGGCATGGACGCGGCACTCGCCGACGCCTGCGATCGCAAGCTCGGCATCCCGGGCAGCGGCGCGGTCGAAAGTCTCAACGTCGCCTCGGCTACCGCCGTGCTGCTGGCCCAGTGGGCCGCCCTCCGGACGTGAGGGCGGCGCTGCGCGCACGCGCGCGCCACGGCGTCGCTCCGCTCGCGTACGCACTCGCGGCGCTCTATCTGCTGGCCGGTCTATGGGCGATGTGGCGACTTGCACCGCGGGTGCCCTATGCAGACGGCTGGCGCTACATCGCGGTCTTGGCGGACGCGCGGTTCGTCGACGGCGTGCTGATGGTCAGCAACGGCCACCGCGAGGTGCTCCCCAACATGGTCCGCTGGCTTGACTTGCGGCTGTTCGGCGCCTCGCAGGGACTGCAGATCCTGGTCGGCATCGGACTGCTGCTGGCGACGCTCGCGGCGCTGTGGCGGCCGCTGGCGACGGCCAGGCCTGCAGTGCGCGCGGTCGCCTTCCTATGGGCGGTGGTCGGGCTGTGCTGGCTCGGCAACGCGCGTGCGCTGGTCCACGCGCAGGAAAGCGTGCACGCCTATCTGGTCACGCTGGCGCTCGCGCTGGGCGTGGGTCTGCTCGCCGCGCGGCCGCGCAATGCTGCGCAGGCGAGGTGCCACGGCTGGCTCGCCGGTACTTGCGGGCTCGTGGCCACGTTCTCGTTCGGATCGGGCATCGCATGCTTCGGCGCGTTTGGAGCGGTGCTGTGGCTGCGCCGCGCGGCCTGGCGTGACGCCGTCCCGGTGCTGCTCTGCGCGGGCGTGGCCGTAGGGATGACCATACTCGCCGGCGTCGGCGGCGAGCGGATCGGCGTTGCGCCGGTCGTGCAGGCCGATCGCCTGTTGCGCTGGCTTGCCGCCCCGTCGCTGTACGCGGCGTGGCCGCTGCTTGACCCAGAGATGGCGGCACGGCTTCCAGTCGCGCCGGTTCGTAGCGTTGCCGTGGCAGTGTCGGAGTGCATTGCGGCGATGGCCGGTTCGGCGCTGACCGCGCGCTGGCCGCATCTGCTCACCGGTGCGCTTGGCGCGGCCTGGCTTCTGGTCGCGAGCTTGCACTGCCGTCGTGCGCCGGCCGTGCAGGTGGTTGTGGGTCTCGGGATTGCTTGGTTCGCACTGGGCGTGGGCGTGCTGATCGCGCTGGCGCGGCTGGAGTACTTCACATTGTTCCCGGACCAGTTGCTGGCGACCCGCTACGTCGTCTGGTCGAGCCTGTTCTGGGCGGGCCTGGCGTACGCGGCTGTCGCGGGTGCGCGCACGGCGATTGGACCGTTTGCCGCGCTCGTCGTTGCGGCACTGCTGCTGCCCAGCCAGCTCTGGATGTGGCGGTACGCCGAACGCATCGCGCAGGTCGCGACCCCGATTGCTGCTTCGGTGGCGGTCGGTGTGCTCGATCCCGAGTTGACGCTGGGCGAGAACGTGGTCGAAGAACTCCGCGCGGCCGCCGGGCCGCTTGCGCGACGCGGCGCTGCGATGCATGCCTGGCCTGAGGCCCGCTGGCTTGGGCGCGCGCCGGGCACCGACGTTGTGCGCGAGAACGACGTCGGCACCGTGACGGTTGCTGTATTCGACGACGACCTCGTGCCCGACCGCGTGGCGCAGCGGGTCACATTCGCCGCGCCGCAGGAGGGCTTGGATCGCTGGCTGCTGCTCGATGCTGACGGCGTCGCGCGCGGTCTCGCGCTTCGTGATCCGCTCGATCGCACGCGCGCGATCGGCTGGATGCAGGACGCGAGCGCCGCATCACCTCGCGTGGCGGCGCTACGGGGCGACGCCGACAGATAAGCCCGCGCCGGCGATCGTGATCCGCGGCGTGGCTCTGCTGCAAGAGGCAAGTGTCATTGCGTGCCGATGCGATGCGGGACGTGGCGACTGCGCCGCTGTGCCGTGTGGGCGACCGGCATCACACGGACGACGAGTGCGCGACCCGCGTCCACACGGCGCGCGATCACGCGCGTCGGCGTGAGGCGGGCCGGCGCAGCGCCCCAAGGAGGGGGCAGAGAGGCAAGCTGATCGAGACGCGAGCCGCGTGGTGACGGCCCATCAGCGCCCGCCGCCTGTTCATCCTCCGGAACCGGCCCGGCCAGGGCGTCGCCGCGACTGCCGATCAGTGCGCGGGGGAGTCGTGCGCCTTGGGCGCGCTGCCGAAGCTTTCGTCGGACTCTGCGGCCAGCCACGCGAACACCGCATAGGCGGCCGTGTTCTGCGCGACCGCGTCGGGGTCGACCTTGTCGAACGTATCGTCGGCGTTGTGGTGCAGATCGAAGTAGTCGGTGCCGTCCTGGCCCAGCCAGCCCCAGGCGCCGCCCTTGGCCGCCAGCGGCGAGATGTCCGGGCCCGGGCTGCCCTTGTCCTGCAGGTAGTCGATCCCGAGCGGGCGCAGTACCTCGGCGATCGCATCGCTGGTCGCACGCTGCCCCGCCGGGGCGCTGGTGTTGAAGCCGTAGATGCGACCGGCGCCGAAGTCGCTCTCGGCGCCGATCACATGCCGGGCGATCACATCGGCGCCGCCGTGCGCCTCGGCATAGGCGCGCGCGCCGAGTAGGCCCTGCTCTTCGTTCGCGAACGCGACCATGCGCACGCTGCGACGCGGGCGCTGCGGCTGCTGCGCGATCAGGTGCCCGGCGGCCATCGTGATGCCCACGCCCGAGGCGTCGTCGACCGCGCCGGTGCCCAGCTCCCAGGAATCGAGATGGCCGGCGATCAGGACGATCTCCTCCGGTCGCTCGCGGCCGGTGAGTTCGGCGATCACGTTCTGCGACGTGTACTCGCCGTTCCAGCCGCAATCGAGTGCAAGCGCGACTTCCACCGGTCCCAGCCGCAACAGGCGCGCGAGCTGGTCGGCGTCGGGCAGCGACAACGCCGCCGACGGGATCGGGGTCACGTCGGCATCGAAACGGGTGATGCCGGTGTTAGCGACCCGATGCGGACTGGTGCCGATCGAGCGCATCAAGTACGCGGCGGCGCCCTTGCGCGCGGCGATCGACGGCCCGCGACTGCGGATCGCACCGGCGGCGCTGTACCCGCTGCCGTCGCGCGAGCGCGCCATCGGAATATCGACGAACACGATGCGCCCCCGCAGCGTCGCCGCGTCGGCGGCCTCGAGCGCGGCCAGGCTGTCGAAGCGCACGATCTGTGCCGACACCTCGCCCCCGGGACTGCCGCCCAGTGCGGTGAGCACCAGCGGCTGGGCATGGGCGCCGACGACCGCCGCGCGCTCGCTGCGCCGTTCCCACTTCGGGAAGGTCACCGGCTCGGTCCATACCCGGTCGTAGCCGAGTTCGACGAACCGCGCCTTGGCCCATTCGACCGCGCGCCCGTCGGCCGCGCTACCGGGCAGGCGCGGTCCGATCTGCGTGGTCAGCGACTCGATCAGCCGGTAGGCAGTGCCGTCCTGCAATGCGCGCTCGCGCAACTGCGCTGCGGCGTCCAGTGACGTCTGTGCCACCGGCGCGGATGCGGTCTCGCGCGCGGTTCCGGTGCCCGGAACCAGCAAGGCGCCCGACAGCAGGGCCAGGGCGAGAGCGTTGAGAAGGGGGGCAGGGCGCATGCGCGATCTCCGGCTGCAATAGGAACGGGCCGCGCGCATTGTCGCGCGCGGCCCGCTCGAGGCGATGTGCCGGAGGTCCCGGCGCAGGATGCGGATCAGGCGAGCGGCGCGTCGGGCTTGCGCAGGCAATCGCGGATCTCGCGCAACAGCTTGACTTCCTCGCTGGGCTCGGCCGGCTTCTCTTCGACCGGCGCCTCGGCCTGCTTGCGCTTGAGACGGTTGATGAAGCGCACTGCGATGAAGATCGCGAACGCGACGATGACGAACTGCACGATGGTGTTGACGACGTTGCCGATGCCCAGCACCAGCGCCGGGATCTCCTCGCCGGCCGCGTCGACCTGGGCCGCGCGCAATGTGATCGCCCATCGGGAAAAATCGATGCCGCCGGTCAGCAGGCCGATGAACGGCATGATGAGGTTTTCGACGAGTGCGGTAACGATCTTGCCGAACGCCGCGCCGATGACGACGCCGACCGCGAGGTCGATGACGTTGCCGCGGACGGCGAATTCCCTGAACTCGGCGAGTATGCCCATGATGTCTCCTGCGCGGTAAGTGAGATGCGCACGGGACTATAGCGGGGCCGAAGTCACCTTGCAGTGGAGGTCGAGCACGTCGTCGAGCCGGGCGACACAGACATCGCCCGGCTGCAGCGCAGCGACGCCGGCCGGGGTCCCCATGAACACCAGATCGCCGGCGCGCAACGCGAACAGCTTGGACAGTTCGTGCAGGATCTCGGGCACGTCCCAGATCAGCTGCGCGAGCGTCGACGATTGCCGCAGCACCCCGTTGACTTCGAGCGACAACGTCCGCGGCGACAGCGCGCCGACGGCGGCGGCCGGCACCAGTTCGCCGACCGGTGCCGAGGCGTCGAAGCCCTTGGCCACGTCCCAGGGCAGGCCCTTGGCCTTGGCGGCGGCCTGCAGGTCGCGACGGGTGAGGTCCAGGCCGACCGCGTAGCCGTAGACAAGCTCGGCGGCGCTGTCGACCGGCAATTCGCCCGGCGGCGCGTCGCGGCCGATGGCCACGACCAGTTCGACCTCGTGATGCAACTCACGCGTGGCGCTGGGGTAGGGCACCTCGCCGGAGGTGACGACCGCATCGGCAGGTTTGGAGAAGAACACCGGCGTGCCGCGCTCGGCCTTCGACGCCGGGGCCTGGGCGCCCATTTCGCGGGCGTGGTCGGCGAAATTGCGGCCTACGCAGTAGACGCGCCGGACCGGGAACTGGCCGCCACCGCGCACCGCCAGGCGGGTCGGCGCCGCGGCGGGCACCACGTCGTACGACGGATCGGTCATCGGCTCAGCTCTGGCGTTCGGGCGCCGCTGCATTCAGCGCAGCAGGGGCTGGTCGCGATTGCGCACGACGCGGTACTCGGCCTCGACGATGCGCTCGTCACGGGCCGGCGTCGCATCGCCGCGCACCAGCAAGCGGCGGGCAAGCCCGAACAGCAGCATTGCGGCGCCGACGAACAGGCCGGCCACCAGCAACACCGCGAGCAGGGCGACGCCGACCAGGCCCAGCAACACCCGCAACGCCGGGTGCCGCGGCTTGCGCGGCGCGAACACCGCACGGACACCGGAGGCATCGAAACGGGCGTGGAGATCGCGGAAGAAGGCGTTGGACATGGCGGCTGCAATGCTCGTGACACAATGGCCGGGTTGGCCGAGGGGTCCAGTATCGGTCGCTCGCCTCCTGGAGTTGTAATGCCTTCGTTAAATCCATGTGACGACGCCCGCTTGCTCGCGCTCGATGCGATCGCCGATGGCGGCTTTGCGGAGGTCGAAGGTGTGGTCGACGGGGAGGCCGAGTCGCTGGTGTTGCACCGCCACGGCAGTGAGGTGCGCGCCTGGCTCAATATCTGTCCGCATGCCGGCCGTCGTCTCGACTGGGCGCCCGGTCAGTTCCTGGCCTCCAAGGACGGCCATCTGGTCTGCGCCGCGCATGGCGCGAGTTTCAGTACCGCCGATGGCGTGTGCGTCGCCGGGCCGTGCAAGGGCGAAGCGCTGCGTGCCGTGCCGGTGCAGGTGCGCGAAGGGCAGGTGCTGCTGGGCTGATTGCCGTCGGCGCCGGGGGGGGGGCGGCCGCGTCAGTGGAACAGCAGGTTGACCATCAGCACCACGATCGCGGTGTACATCAGCGAGATCGGCAATCCGATCCGCCACAGTTGCTTGGCCGTGTAGCCGGCCGGGCCGATGATCATCGACATCACCGGATTGGACTGGGTGACGAAGTTGTTGGAGGCCGACAGTGCGACGATCAGTGCAAATGCGGTCGGGTTGCCGCCGGCGGCCAGCGCCAGATTGATCGCCAGCGGCACCACGACGATCGTCGCGCCGACGTGGCTGATGACCAGCGAGAACGCGGTGGTCAGCAGCGCGACCGCGATCTCGAGCAGCCAGACCGGCAGGCCGGTCGGCAGCCGCTCGATGCTGTGGCCGGCGACCCAGGCTGCCGCGCCGCTGGAGTCCATCGCCCAGCCCAGCGGGATCAGGCAGGCCATCAGGAACACGGTCTTCCAGTTGATCGCGCTGTAGGCCTCGTCCATCTTCAGCACGCCGAACACCAGCATGCCCGCCACGCCAGTCATCAGCGCCACCGAGGTGGGAATGCGCGAGGACAGCGCGATCAGCATCGTCACGGCGAAGATCGCCATCGCGATCTTGAACTTGTGCGGCCGCTGCTCGCCCTTGGGATAGTCGGTCACGATCAGGAAATCGAGCGACTTGGCGGTGCGCGCCAGGTCCTGCCAGATGCTGTGCAGCACCAGCATGTCACCGGCGCGCAGGGTCATCTTGCGCACGTTCTCGCGCAGCACCGTCTTATCGCGATTGATCGCCAGCAGGCGGACGCCGTACTTCCTGCCCAGGCTCAGTTCGGCGGCCGACTTGCCGATGAACTTCGAGGTCGGCGGGATCACCGCCTCGGCGATGCCGGCGCGACTGGGATTGAACAGGTCGCCGAAGTGCCGCAGGCGCGAACTCATGCGCAGGAACTGGTTCTGCGCAAAGTCGGCCACCTGCTGCCGGGGGCCCATCGCGCCGAGCACGCTGCCCACCCAGATGCGTGAGTCGGCCGGCGGTGCCAGGCGCGACTCGTTCTCCGACTTGAGCGCCAGCAGCAGCGGCGCGTGGTGGATCGCCTCGGCCTCGGCAAACGTCATCCCCACCAGCGGACTTTCTGCAGTGACCACGAGCTCGAAGACGTCGCCTTCGATGCCGTAGGCACTGGCGAAGTAGCTCTGGGTGCGTGCCGGGGTCACCGGGCCGTCGCCGCCGTCGCTCAGTTCGCCCAACTGCCGGTTGCCGAAGAAATGGAAGTAGGCGAGCCCGGCGATCAGCAGCGCCAGGCCGATCGGCAACGGCGCGAACATGTTCAGCGATTCCAGTGTCGCCGCGCCGGAGGGCATGTTCGCGTTGGCCGCGGTCAGCAGGTCGTTGAGCAGGATCAGCGGCGAGGTGCCGACCATGGTCAGCGCGCCGCCCATGACGATAGCCACGCAGACCGGCAGCAGGATCTGCGCCAGGCGTAGCCCTGAGCGCGAGGCCAGCCGGGCCGCGACCGGCATGTACAGCGCCATCACCGATGGGTTCTGCATGACCGACGAATTGAGGCCGGCGGTGGCTGCGGTCAGCAGCAACAGGCGGTTCTCCATGCCGCGTGCCCGTCGCAACAGCCAGCCGGCGAGGCGGTTGAGGGCGCCGGTCCGGTCCAGCCCCATGCCCAGAATCATGGTCGCGATGACACTGATCACCGCGTTGGAGGAAAAGCCGTTGAAGACGTCCTCGGGCGCCACCAGGCCGGTCAGTCCCAGCATCACCAGCACCACCAGGGCGACCAGGTCGGCGCGTACGCGCTGGAACAGGAACAGCACCATCGTCAGGCCCACCAGGGCCAGGACGATCTTCATGTCGGTGGTGAGCGCGAGTCCGGTATCCATCAGCGCGGTGACGGGGCCGTGGCGGCGGGTGATTGGATGCGCACCGTTCCCGGCGGGCCCGGGCGCCGGTGACGCGCTTTCCGACGCGAAGAGGAACGGCGGAAGCCGGTGTGCTTCCGTGCCGGGGGCGCGCCCTGCTGGTCCCAGTCACCCATCACCGATTACGGATCCCGGTCGTAGATCAGATCCCAGACCCCGTGGCCCAGCTTCAGGCCGCGGCTCTCGAAATGCGTCTGCGGGCGCCACGGCGGACGCGGCACGTGGCCGCGCGGGCCGGCGCGGTTGCGCAGGCCGGGCGTGGCGTCGAGCACGTCCCACATCTGCTCGGCGTAGTCCTGCCAGTCGGTCGCCAGATGCAGGCGGCCGCCCGCGCGCAGCTTGGACACCAGCAGCGCGGCGAACGTCGGCTGCACCAGCCGGCGCTTGTTGTGGCGCTTCTTGTGCCAGGGGTCGGGGAAGTAGATCCGGATCTCGTCGAGCGCGCCGTCGGCGATCTCGTTGCGCAGCACCTCGACCGCGTCGTGGTGGTACACACGCACGTGGTCGCTGCCGTCCTCGGCCAGGCCGTTGAGCACACGGCCGACGCCCGGTGCATGCACTTCGATGCCGATGTGGTCGCGTGCCGCATCCATCCGCGCCGAATGGCGCAGCGCTTCGCCGTTGCCGAAGCCGATCTCCAGGATCCGCAAGGCCTGCCGTCCGAACACGGCGTCGAGGTCGCGCGGCGTGCCGGTGTAGTCCAGGCCGAAGCGCGGCCAGGCCTCGTCGAATGCGCGCTGCTGCGCGGGCGTGAACCGGCCCTGGCGCAACACGAAGCTGCGCACCTCGCGACGGCCTTCGGTCACCGTGAACGGCTTGGGCGGCGCCTTGGCCCCTTCGCTGGAGAACGGGTCTGTCATCGCGCAGGCGTCAGCCGACCAGGCCGTCGACCGGCGACGAGGCGCTGGCGAAGCGCTTGCGCGGGATGCGTCCGGCCAGGAAGGCTTCGCGGCCGGCCTCGACGGCCTTGCGCATTGCCGAGGCCATCAGCACCGGGTCGCGGGCCCCGGCGATCGCCGTGTTCATCAGCACGCCGTCGCAGCCCAGTTCCATCGCGATCGCCGCATCCGAGGCGGTGCCGACACCGGCGTCGACGATGATCGGCACCTTCGCGTTCTCGACGATCTCCAGCAGGTTGTAGCGGTTTTGGATGCCTAGGCCCGAGCCGATCGGCGCGGCCAACGGCATCACCGCAACGCAGCCGATCTCCTCCAGGCGCTTGGCCAGGATCGGATCGTCGGAGGTGTAGACCATGACCTCGAAGCCGTCGGCGACCAGTTGCTCGGCGGCCTTGAGCGTCTGCACCACGTCGGGGAACAGCGTGCGCTGGTCACCCAGCACCTCGAGCTTGGTCAGGTTGTGGCCGTCGAGGAGTTCGCGGGCCAGGCGGCAGGTGCGCACGGCTTCTTCGGCGGTGTAGCAACCGGCGGTATTGGGCAGGATCGTGTAGCGGTCGGGCGGCAGCACGTCGAGCAGGTTGGGCTCGCCGGGATTCTGGCCGATGTTGGTGCGGCGGATCGCGACGGTGACGATCTGTGCGCCGGCCGCCTCGGTGGCGCGGCGGGTCTGCTCGAGGTCCTGGAACTTGCCGGTGCCGGTCAGCAGGCGGGAACGGTAGGTCTTGCCGGCGACGACGAGGCCGGCGTCGTGCGAGGGGGAAGGAATGCTCATGCCGGGATTATCGCCCAAGCGGCGTGGGTGTGCCGGAGACGACCGCGGCGCGTTCGCGAGCGGTTCTTAGAAAGGCGTTCGCCCCCGCATCCGATGCCTGATGGCATCGGATCGGCGCCACGGCGCGAGATGCGCTGTGGCTGCTGTCCATGGCGCGGTCGTGCTGGCGCCGGGCTGTCCGGCCCGCACATCCCTGTGCGGGCGTTCGCAAGTGCGTCCGAGCCGGATGGCTCGGACAAGCGCTCATGGCACTTGTAACAGGGCGTCTGCCATCCATGGCGTTGCGGTGTCGGCGCCGGGTTGTCCGGCCCGCACATCCGTGTGCGGGCGTTCGCGAATGCGTCCGAGCCGGATGGCTCGGACAAGCGCATTCGCTCACCCCCCGCCCAGGGCGTGGACGATCTCGACGTGGTCGCCGTCGGTCAGGACGTGGGCGTCATGGCGACCACGTGGGACGATCTCGCCGTTGACCTCCACCGCCACGCGGCGCCCGCCCAGTCCCTGGGCCTGCAGCAGGGCGGCGATCGTGCTGCCCGGATCGATGTCGGCGTTTTCGCCGTTGAGTCGGATGTTCATGCCGCGATTGTCCCCGTTCGCAGGGCGCGGCGCACGTTGCCCCCGCGAGCCGGCATGACGCAGTGCGGCGTGCTGCGCCCGCAGTGTGGCAGGATCATCGCGGCAATGCGGTCCCGTACGGGGCCCGGTCGCCAACGGGCGGATAATCGCCGCCCTTTTTCAGGAGAGTCCCCCATGTCGTCGTCCAGGCCGATCCGTGCCGCCCTTGCCGTCGCGCTTGCCGCAGCGGCCGTTCCGGCGCTCGCCGCCGACACCTTTTCCCGCACCGTGTTTTTCGGCGACAGCCTGACCGATTCCGGCTACTTCCGGCCGGTGCTGGTGCGCGAGGTCGGGCCACAGACTGCGATCCTCGGCCGGTTCACGACCAACCCGGGCCTGACCTGGGCCGAGCACGTGGCCGATCGCTACGGCACCAACGCCAGTGCCAATGGCAACGGCCAGACCGGCGACAACTATGCCGTCGGCGGTGCCCGCGTCGCGATCGATACCGAGGGCGCCCTCGGTGCGACGCCTTCGCTGGCGACCCAGATGCGCACGTACCTGTCGGCCAATGGCGGCCGCGCCGATGCCGACGCGCTGTATTCGGTCTGGGGCGGCGCCAACGATCTGTTCGCGGTGGCGGCCAACCCCGGCCAGGCGCAGCAGATCATCGGCGCGGCGGTGACCGCGCAGGTCGGCCTGGTCGGCGCCCTGCAGGGCGCGGGCGCGCGTTATGTGCTGGTGCCGTCGATCCCGGACGTCGGGCTGACCCCGCAGTTCCGGGCCGGTGGCGCTGCGGCGATGGCGCAGGGCACCGCGCTGTCGGCGGCCTACAACGATGCGCTGTACGGCGGCCTCGCTTCCCAGGGCCTGCGGGTGATCCCGGTCGACACCTTCCACTTCCTGCAGGAAGTGGTCGCCGATCCCGCGCGCTACGGCTTCACCAACGTCACGTCGGTCGCCTGCGCCCCTGCAGGTGCCTCGTCGCTGTTCTGCAATCCGAACTCGCTGGTTGCGCCCGACGCGGCCGACACCTATCTGTTCGCGGACGGCGTGCACCCGGCCAGCCGCGCGCAGGCGATGATCGCCGATCTGGCCGTGTCGATGATCGACGGCCCGCAGCAGATCGCCGTGCTGCCGCAGTCGGCGTCGATGACCGGCCGCGCGCGTGCCGATCGCGTCGCCAACCGGATGAGCCTGGCCGCCGTGCCGGTCGAGGGCCGCCGCTGGTGGGCCGACGTGCGCGCCGACATGCAGCGTTACGACCATGGCGACACCTACGATGGCGTCGGCCCGGCACTGACCGCCGGTCTGGACTGGACGATGGGCACCGCGACCTTCGGCGGCTTCGTCGGCTACGGCCGGCAAGGCAACGACTGGGGCCTGCGCCGCGGCAGCTGGGACCAGAGCGAGGCGACCGTCGGCGGCTTCGCGCATTGGCGCAGCGCGGCCGGCGGCTGGGTGAACCTGCAGCTGAGCTACAGCTGGCTGGACTTCGACACCGACCGCGCCGTGCAGATCGGGCCGGCCACGCGAGTGCACAGCGGCCAGGCCGACGGCAGCAACACGACCGCCGCGCTGTATGCCGGCTGGACCTTCGGCAATGGCCCGCTGGAGCATGGGCCGGTGCTGTCGCTGGTGGGGCAGCGCATCGAGGTCGACGGCTTCGCCGAGAGCGATCCGGCGATGTCCACTTCGCTGGCCTACCCCTCGCAGGACATCGACTCGCTGATCGGCAGCGCCGGTTGGCAGTTCGCCTATGCCGGTGACAGTGGCGTGCGGCCGTACGCGCGGCTGACGGTCGATCGTGAGTTCGAGGACGCGCCGACCCAGGCCTGGGCCCGCGCGCAGTCGCTGCCTTCGACGCTGGACTATGCGGTGCCGGCCCGCGGCTACGACCGCAGCTATGGCACCGCGACGCTCGGCACCCAGGCGCGCCTGTTCGGCCTGGATGCCAATGTCGGCGCCACCCTGACGGTCGGCCAGAAGGCCGGCAGCCACACCACGGTGTTCGCGACCCTGGGCGCTGGCTTCTGACCGCCGCGCGGCCGGCACGCCGCCGCCCGCGCGGCGGCGTTGCCAAGCCGCGCCGCGGCGGCATAGACTGAGGCCCTGCGCGGGTGTAGTTCAATGGTAGAACTGCAGCTTCCCAAGCTGCTAGCGTGGGTTCGATTCCCATCACCCGCTCCAGTTCCAGCGGCGGCACCATCGGCGATGGTGCCGCCGTTTTCGTTGCAGCTGTTCCCGTCGATCCTCGATGCGGCCCGTCGGCGCCGCGTGCTTGCCCGGTCCTGCGATGAAGCTTGCGATCCTGTCCCGCAACACCAAGCTCTATTCCACGCGCCGGCTGGTCGAGGCCGCACGGACGCGCGGGCACACCGTGCGCGTGCTCGATCCGCTGCGCTGCTACATGCGCATCAGCAGCGAAGGCTTTTCGCTGCGCTACAAGGGGCGCCCGATCGAGGCCTTCGATGCGGTAATCCCGCGCTTCGGCACCTCGGTGGCGCGCTATGGCAACGCGGTGCTGCACCAGCTCGAGTTAATGGGCAGCTTTGCGCCCAATCCCTCGGCGGCATTCGCACGCGCGCGCGACAAGCTGCGCTGCCAGCAACTGCTGGCTGCCGAGGGCATCGGCCTGCCGGTCACGGTGTTCGGCGACAACCCCGACGACACCGACGACCTGCTGGCGATGCTCGGCCCGCCGCCGCACGTGATCAAGCTCAACGAAGGCATGCAGGGCGCCGGTGTCATGCTGACCGAAAAGCCCTCGGCGTCGCGTGGCGCGGTCGAGGCCCTGCGCGGCCTGTACGCCAACTTCCTGGTGCAGGAATTCATCGCCGAAGCCCAGGGCGCGGACCTGCGTTGCTTTGTGGTCGGCGACCGGGTCATCGGCGCGATGCAGCGGCAGGCACCGGCGGGGGACTTCCGCTCCAACCTCCATCGCGGCGGCAGCGCGAGTGCGGTGGCGGCGACTGAGGAAGAGCAGGCGGTCGCGGTGCGGGCCGCGCAGGTGGTCGGTCTGGGGATCGCCGGGGTCGACTTGATCCGTTCGGACCGGGGGCCGCTGGTGCTCGAGGTCAACGCCTCGCCGGGCCTGGAAGGCATCGAGGCGGTAACCGGGCAGGATATCGCCGGAGGCATCGTCGAACATCTGGCCGCACGGGTCGGGGCGGGACGCCCGCGACGGACACGTCGCAGCGGCTCCAACGGAACCTGAACGTTTTTTTTCCGTATTTCGACGGATCCCACCCCTAATCTGAGCATCCGGAATGCGCTTGCGCTCTCTCTCTCCCGGCTTCGGCCGGGCGCAGCGGATAACGGCAATCGGGGCAACACTCCTTTGACCCGGGCGGCCAACGTCCGGGTCTTTTTGTATGCGTGGTCCTGACAACCGGCATGGAACCATATGGGGCTGTGCCATCATCCCTGCGCGGCGCTGATGCGACGCGTCACTCACGAGCCGAGAATCCGAATCGACATGCATATCCTCGTCATCGAAGACAACCAGGACATCGCCGCGAATCTCGGGGATTACCTCGAGGACCGCGGCCACACCGTCGACTTCGCCGCCGACGGCGTCACCGGCCTGCATCTGGCGGTGGTCCACGATTTCGATGCGATCGTGCTCGACCTCAACCTGCCGGGCATGGATGGGCTGGAGGTCTGCCGCAAGCTGCGCAACGATGCGCGCAAGCAGACGCCGGTCCTGATGCTCACCGCGCGCGACAGCCTCGACAACAAGCTCGCCGGGTTCGACTCGGGCGCCGACGATTATCTGGTCAAGCCGTTCGCGCTGCAGGAGGTCGAGGTCCGGCTCAATGCGCTGTCGCGGCGCGGCAAGGGCGCGCACACGCGCGTGCTGGAGGTCGGTGAGCTCGAGTACAACCTCGACACGCTCGAGGTGCGCCGCCAGGGCAAGCTGCTGCAGCTCAACCCCACCGCGCTCAAGATCCTGCAGTCGCTGATGGAGGCTTCGCCGGCAGTGGTCACGCGCCAGGAGCTCGAGACCCGTGTCTGGGGCGAGGAATTGCCGGACTCCGACTCGCTGCGCGTGCACATCCATGGCCTGCGCGCGGTCGTCGACAAGCCGTTCGATCCGCCCTACATCCAGACACGGCACGGTATCGGCTACCGGATCGCCGTGCCCGATGCCGCCAACTGAGGCCGCGGGGGGCCGCCCGGCCCGGGTCCGCGAGCGCCGCTACCGGCGGCGCCTGCGCAGCCGCATCATCCTGTCGTTCGTGTTGCTCGGGCTCGGGCTCACGACCCTGTTCGCGTTCCTGACCCAGGAAGCCCGAGATCGTGTCGAGACGGCGCTGGTCGAGGACCTGATGAATCGCAATATCGACGAGTACGCGCGGCGCTACTACGTCGATCCGACACGCAATCCGGCAGCGCCAGTGCAGCAGATCCAGGGCCGGGTGATTCGCCGTGACCGCTTCGAGCAACTGCGCCAGGAGCAGCCCGACTGGTACGACCTGGGTGATGGCATCCACAACCTCAGCGGCATCGACGAGGACGGTACGCCGTTCGCCTACAAGCTCGCCGTGCGCAAGATGCCCGACGAGTGGTTCTTCCTCGCCTACGACATGACCGAGACCATGCGTGGCGCGACCCAGTTCCAGCGGGCGATCTTCGGCTCGGTGGTGCTGGTCTCGCTGCTGTCGCTGCTGATCGGCTGGTGGTCGGCAGCGCGCGTGATGAGCCCGGTCTCGGAACTGGCCAAGCGGCTCAGCCGCTCGGGCGACAGTTCGCGGCCGCAAGCGCTGGCGCCGCATTTTCCCGACGACGAGGTCGGGCAACTGGCCAGCGCGCTGGACGACTACGCGTTCCGGCTGACCGAAGTGGTGCAGCGCGACCGCGAGTTCAACGCTGACGTCAGCCATGAACTGCGCACGCCATTGGCGGTCATCAAGGGCGCAGTGGAGTTGTTGCTGTCAAGGCCGGACCTGGACGAGAAGACCCGGACACGGCTGCTGCGCATCCAGCGTGCCGAGCAGCAGTGCACCGATCTGATCAGTGCGTTGTTGCTGCTCTCGCGCGAGGAGCGCGGTCACGGCGCGACCGACATCGGCCGCGTCGTCGAGCAGTTGTTCGATGCCCACCGGCCGCAACTGGTCGGCAAGCCGCTGGTGCTGCGCCTGGAGGCTGAGCAACCGCTCGTCGTCGATGCGCCCGAGGCCGCCGTCACCGTGGCCCTGGGCAACCTGGTCGGCAATGCGATCAAGTACACCCAGGAAGGCGAAGTGGTCGTGCGCGTCCATGCGCACACCGTGGAGGTTGCCGACAGTGGTCCGGGCCTGAGCGCGGAGGACGCGGCCCGGCTGTTCGAGCGCGGGTATCGCGGTACGCACGCCGAGCACTCGCAGGGCGGCGGGATCGGCCTGTCGATCGTACGCCGGCTGTGCGATCTCTACGGCTGGCAGGTGCGGGTGGTGCCCGGGGTGGTCCGCGGGGTCGTGGCGACCCTGTCGTTCCGGCCCGACTGAGCTGCGTCGCATAGGGATCGCCTCCTGCCGCCTCCGGGGCTGTCGACGAGCATGCGTGCTGCGGCGCGTGACGCTAGAGCCGGATCCACCAGCAGTCGAAATGGCGGTGCAGCGAGAACACGGTCTGCGACGCACCGGTGCCGCCGCGGCCGGTCTGGGTCAAGCGCAGCGAGGACGGGGGCTGTACGCGCGTGCTGGCTGGCAGGTCCTGCACGCCGGTCCAGCCTGCGAACCCCCCCGGCGTGCGCGTTGTGGGGGCGGGTCGCTGCGCGACGATGTCCACCAGCGGCTGCTGCGCGATCGCGTCCAGCCGGTCGAGGATCCGATCGCTGCCGACGCTGCTGATGCCGCGCCAGTGGTAGAGCGATGCCAGGCGGTTGGTGTCGCGGCTGTCGATCGCGTAGCTCAATTCCTGGATCAGGCCGCGCAGGTGGCGCTGGCACCCGCTGCGGTAGGCGGTGACTGCGGCCGTGCCTGCGCCCCGCTTGGGACCGGTCGTCGCACCGACCGCGCTGCAGGCCCGGTCGGTGTAGACGGTGCCGCCGTCGGGCGCGACACAGCGCCGGATCTGGGCATGCGCCATCTTGCCCGGCGTCGCGGCGACGACGGCGAGCAGCGGAAGCAGCAGCGTGACGGCGTGGCGCGGCATCGGCGCAGCCTAGCGCCTGGTCGGTGACCGCAACAGTGGCCTCAGGCCAGGCGGGAGAGGATGGCCTGGGTCGGCTTGGCCAGGTTGAGCGTGTAGAAATGCAGCGCCGGCGCGCCGCCGGCGATCAGCCGTTCGCACAGGCGGGAGACGATGTCCGCGCCGAGCGCGCGAATCGCTGCCACGTCGTCGCCGTGGGCCGCCATGCTGCGCTGCATCCAGCGCGGGATCTCCGCGCCGCAGGCTTCCGAGAATCTGCGCAGCTGGCTGAAGTTGGAGATCGGCATGATGCCCGGCACGATCGGGACTTCGACCCCCGCGCGGCGCGCGTTGTCGACGAAGTGGAAGTAGGCGTCGGCGTTGTAGAAGTACTGGGTGATCGCCGCATCGGCGCCGGCATCGATCTTGGCCTTGAAGTGCGCCAGGTCCCGGCGGGCGTCCTCGGCCTGCGGATGCACTTCCGGGTAGCAGCCAACCTCGATGCGGAAGCGGTCGCCGAACTCGCTGCGGATGAACGCGACCAGGTCCGAGGCATGGCGCAGGTCGCCGGGTTGGCCCATGCCCGAGGGCAGGTCGCCGCGCAGCGCGACGATGCGGGTGCAGCCGATCGCGCGATAGAGCTTGAGCAGCTCGCGGATCTCCTCGCGGCTGCCACCGACGCACGACAGATGCGGGGCCGCCTCCAGCCCGTGTTGCTGCTTGAGCCGGCGCACGGTCTCGGGCGTGTGGCTCAGGGTCGAGCCGCCGGCGCCGAAGGTGCAGGACACGTATTCGGGACCATACGCGGCGAGCTTCCCGGCCGTCCTGTGCAACTGCTGGCGTTGCTCGTCGGTCTTGGGCGGGTAGAACTCGAAGCTGATCGGGATCATGCGCGACCTGAAACGGAGGTGAGGCAAAAAGCATATCTCTTTATCGCGATGGATATAAGAGATTGTGGCAAGGAGGGGCGGGCGGGGGCGTTCCCATCGGCTTGACGCGGAGCTCACTAGGCTCCCGCCAGGACGTCGCACGCGGCGACCCGGTCCGGGCGCGTCCGATGCCTGTCGTTCGAGGAGTCCGAAATGAAAAAGTTCTTCAGGGTGGCCGTCGGCATTGTCGTCGTGCTCGCGATCGCAGTCGGCGTGTTCCTGTACTGGCCGCTGTTCGAACGCGCGCCGCCGGAACCTGAGAATGCCGAGCCGGTCGATGTGGTGCTGATCGGCGCCGGGATCATGAGCGTCACCCTGGCCACCTACCTGCAGGAACTCGAACCCGACTGGCGGATTGAGATCTACGAACGTCTGGACGGCGTCGCGCTGGAGAGCTCGGACGGTTGGAACAATGCCGGCACCGGCCACTCGGGGTTCGCTGAACTCAACTACACGCCCGAGCGCGAGGACGGCTCGATCGAGACCGCGCGTGCGGTCGACATCGCTGAACAGTTCGAGATCTCGCGCCAGTTCTGGTCCCATCAGGTCGAGGCCGGGCGATTGGGGACGCCCACCGATTTCATCAATCCGACCCCGCACATGAGCTTCGTCTGGGGCGACGCCAACATCGACTATCTGCGTCGCCGCCACGCGGCGCTGTCCAAGGAGCCGTTGTTCCACGGCATGGCCTATTCGGAGGACCCGGCGCAGATCGCGCGCTGGGCACCGCTGATGATGGAAGGGCGGGACCCGGCCCAGCGGATCGCCGCGACCTGGATGCCGCTGGGTACCGACGTCAACTTCGGCGTGATCACCCGGCAGCTGACGCAGGCGCTGGCGCGCAGTCCCCGGTTCGGCCTGCACCTGCGCCACGAGGTGCGCAAGCTGCAACGGGAGGACGATGGCAATTGGACGGTCGCCGTGCACGACCTGGCGAGCGACCGGGCGCGTTCGATCCGCACCCGGTTCGTGTTCGTCGGCGCCGGCGGCGCGGCACTGACGCTGTTGCAGCATTCGGGCATCCCCGAAGCCGCCAACTATGGCGGCTTCCCGGTCGGCGGCCAGTTCCTGGCAACCGACAATCCCGCGGTCACCGCACGCCACGACGTGAAGGCCTACGGCAAGGCCGACGAGGGCTCGCCGCCGATGTCGGTGCCGCACTTGGATGCACGCAGGCTCGACGGCAAGCCGGTACTGCTGTTCGGCCCGTTCGCGTTGCAGAGCACGCGGTTTCTCAAACACGGCTCGTGGTTCGACCTGTTCTCGTCGGTCAACAATCACAACGTGACCGGCATGCTGCGCGTCGGCGCCGAGAATCGCGACCTGGTGGGCTATCTGATCCAGCAGGCGCGGTTGTCGGATGCCGACCGGTTCGCGGAGTTGCAGAAGTACTACCCCGATGCCGCGCCGGCCGATTGGCGTCTGGTCACTGCAGGGCAGCGCGTGCAGGTCATCAAGCGCGATCCGCACAAGGGCGCGATCCTGCAGTTCGGCACCGAGATCGTGACCGACGCCGACGGCAGCATCGCGGCGTTGCTGGGGGCCTCGCCCGGCGCATCGACCTCGCCCAAGATCATGCTCGACGTGCTGCGGCGTGCCTATCCCGAGCGCATGGACGGGGCGTGGCGCGATCGGATCCAGGCCATCGTGCCTTCGTACGGGCAGTCGCTGAACACCGATGTGGCGCTGACCAACCGCATTCGCGGCATGACCAGTCGCGTGTTGCATCTGCCCTACCTCGAAGTCCCGCCGGCCGCGGTCGGCGACGGGCAGCCGCCCGCCGCGAACGACGAACTGCACGGCCCGGACGAAGGGCCGGACGAGGCCGCGCTCGATCGGCGCATGCAGGCACTGTGACCGGATGGGGGCGGCGCCTGTGGCCGCCTCCTCTTTCGCGGCGTGCGGCGGTACGCTGTCGCACCGCCAGCGTCATGCCCCGATGTCCATCGTTCTCACACCTTTCGCCCGTCCCCGTCTGTTTCCCCGCGTTCCGCGCGCCAACACGATCCAGGACACGACGCCCGAGGCCTTCGAGGCGCATCTCAACGCGCAGGCGCCGGTCGCGGTGCTCGACGGCTATGCGCCGTTCTGCAAGCTGCATGTGCATCGCAACTGGACGTCGACGCGTTGCCTGACCGTGCCGATCACCGAGGCGAACCGGCATCTGCTGCGCTCGGCCTACGAAGCGCGCAATACGGCCGAGTTGCCGGTGCTGGTGCGCTGGTTCGAGGGGGTGACCCCGCCGCGCGCGGCGTATCTGGTGGTGATCCTCTACAGCGCCGAGCAAGTGGCGAAGGAGGGCGCGCCGATCGACGCCGACTGGGGCGTGGTCGGCTGTCTGTACACCGCCGAGCCGGCGGAGATCCCGATGGCGCCGATCACGATGATGCGCAACGCGCTTGGGGTCGAAGAGGGCGGTTCGGGTGTGCCGCTGGACCCGGAGGCCTATCGGCGCAGCGTCGCGTTCTGGGAGCGCAACGCCAACTGGCGTCCCTGATCGCGCGGGCGCCGAGGCTGCCATCGCGTCGTGGCATCGCGCCCGCACCCCCAAGGACTTACGGCAGCGGGTACAGGCGCACGCCCTGGACGACGCGGTTCACCGTGCCCTGCGCATTCGGGCTGTCGGGCCGCACGCCCAGCGCCCGCGAGGCGTGGAACGCGAACAGCTGCGCCACCGCGACATA
>NZ_JBDJMU010000018.1:0-84682 GCF_039674105.1 Luteimonas sp. TWI596 | reverse complement strand
GCCTGCATGCGCAAGCTGCTGACCATCCTCAACGCCATGCTTCGAGACAACGCCAGATTCCGACTCGAAACGCCTGTTGCGGCTTGACCTCCAACACCGTTGCTCCCCCGCGATGCGGGGGAGGTAACTGATCGCGCGACGCACTTGGCGCCTTCCCCCGCGATGTGGGAGAGGTGCCTGATCGCGCGACGCGGTTAGCTCCTTCCCCCGCCTGCGGGGGAAGGCTGGGATGGGGGCGCTTTCTGCGCGGCGCTGGTCAAGCAGCATTCCGCTGAAGCCCCCGGCCCCCACCCGGCACGCGGCGCGTGCCGGCCTCCCCCGCTATGCGGGGGAGGCAACTGATCGCACGACGCACTTGGCGCCTTCTCCCGCGATGCGGGGGAGGTAACTGATCGCGCGACGCCTTTTGGCTCCTTCCCCCGCCTGCGGGGGAAGGCTGGGATGGGGGCGCTTTCTGCGCTGACGCTGGCCAAGCAGCATTCCGCTGAAGCCCCCGCCCCACCCGGCACGCGGCGCGTGCCGGCCTCCCCCGCGATGCGGGGGAGGCAACTGATCGCACGACGCACTTGGCGCCTTCCCCCGCGATGCGGGGGAGGTGACTGATCGCGATACCGCGGGCGGGCGCAGTGCCTTTGGGTAAGTCATGTCACCGGATGCGTGCCGTGACGGCAGGGCGCGAACAGATCAAGATCGGCCGCATAGGCCTTTGTACGTACATCGAAGGCGCCGAGCACCGAATGGAACAGCGCGTCGTGGCTTGTGGGCTGCGTGGCGTGCGCGCGTAGGCACTGCAGGTCCAGGCCCAGGTCACCGGCAAGGCCCGAGGAGACCCAGGCCACCATCGGCACGCGCAACTGCTGCGCCGGCGCGATCGGGTACGGCGCGCCGTGCAGGTACAGGCCGTACTCGCCAAGCGACTCGCCGTGGTCGGAGACGTACAGCAGCGCCGCATCGTGGCTGTCCTGCTGCTGCACGATGTCGAGCGCGCGCCCCAGGAACGCGTCCGTGTAGCGAATCGCATTGTCGTAGGCGTTAGCGATCTGCTCGGGTGTGCAGCGGCTCAGTTCGGCGGTGTGGCATGCCGGCTTGAAGACATCATGGGCAGGCGGATAGCGCTCGAAGTAGTTCGGGCCGTGGTTGCCCAGCTGATGCAGGACCACCACAAGATCCCCGGGCACGGCATCAATGCGCGCGCGCAGGCCTGACAGCAGGATGTCGTCCAGGCACCGGTCGCCGTTGCACAGCGTCGGGGCATCGGTGGGCTGCATGCGTTCGATGCCGGTGCCGTCGCACACGCCTTTGCAGCCCGACTGGTTGTCGCGCCAGCGCACTTGCACACCCGCGCGCGCGAGGACGTCGAGCAGCGACTCGTGGGCGCGAATGGCGGCCTTGTCGTAATGCCGTCGGCCGTAGGGCGAGAACATGCAGGGCAACGACACCTCGGTGCTGGTGCCGCAGGCTTCGACGTTGCTGAAGTTCACCACCTCGCGCCGTGCGAGTTCCGGTGTCGTCTGCCGCCTGTATCCGTTGAGGCCCCAGTTCTGCGCGCGCACGGTCTCGCCGATCACAAGCACCAGCAGACGCGGTTTCTCGCCGGGTGCGCGCATCGCGCGCGCGGCATCGGCCGCAACGGTCAGACGCTGGCCGGCAGGAGGATCGGGCGCCTGGGTCAGTGCGCGTACGGTGGAGACGACCA
Organism: Luteimonas sp. TWI596; assembly: GCF_039674105.1. NCBI lineage: Bacteria > Pseudomonadati > Pseudomonadota > Gammaproteobacteria > Lysobacterales > Lysobacteraceae > Luteimonas > Luteimonas sp. TWI596. The sequence goes on along the minus strand of NZ_JBDJMU010000018.1, from coordinate 82,986 downwards.
GATTGCCGGGCGTGATGCGATACCGCAGTGCGTGGTCGCTGCGCATCAGCGCGAAGATGCCCTGCGAAGACAGCAACACAGCCAGCGTTGCCAGCAGCGCCATCGCGCCCAGGAACAAGGCGCGTGCCGCGCATGCCTGCCGCCATGGACGCGACGCAATCCGCACCCAGCCCAGCACCAGCAGTGGCGGACCGGCCTGCAACAGCACGTGCAAAACCAGCCATGGCGACAACATCTCGCGGCTCTCGGCTGGATCGGTGTGCAGCACGTTGAGCATCATCTCCACGTCGAACAACACCGCGTAGTGGCGCATGTAGAAGGTGCCCACGGCGGTGGCGACGACCAGCACAGCGAGCAGCGGGCGCAACATGGGCCCGATCGCGAACACACCCAGCAGCAGCGCATGCAACGCGAACACCGCGACTGCCAGCGACGCGAGCAGCCCCGGTGAGGCGCCGTCGTGGACGGCCGACTGCCAGAAGGCGGCGTTGCAGATCGCGACGAAGTACAGGCAGGTGCCGGCGAGCAGGGTTTCCGGCGCGACCTGCGGTCGCATCCACCATCCGCTGCGCTGCGTCAGTGCGGCCGGTGCACGGCAAGGGCGCGCGCTCACCCGTGGGCCTTGCGCACAGCGCGCGACGGACCCGGTGCAGGCGAACCGCTGTCGGTCTCGCCGAGCTGGGCATGCAGACACAGCCGCGCCAGCGCGGCCGCGACCAGCCAGCACAGCGTCAGCGACCACAGATCGTGCGAAAGGAAATGCGCGCCGCGCATCTGTTGCACGCCACCGAAGCTCAGGCCGAGCACCAGGCCGACAGCCAGCGCCAGGTGTCGCCAGCGTCGCAGCGCAGGGCCCGCGGCACTGCACGCGAAGTAGGCGGCCACCCATGCATAGCCAGCAGACGCGTGCGCGGCCGGGAAGCATGCGGCCTTCCCCATCGACGCAGGACGGGGCGCAAACGCCGGCAACCACGGACGCGTCCCGCCGTAACGCTGCAGGTCCCAAGGGCAATCGATGCCGGTGTGCGCCTTGAGCCAGGCCACCAGCAGACAGGCCAGCGGGACCGCGGCCAGCAGGTATCCCAGTGGCGCGCGCCACCGGTGCGGCAACACGCCGGACCAACTCAGCCCCCACGCGGCGGCGACCAACAGCCAGCATCCGATGCTCAAGTGGCGCCCGCCCGTGTGCATCAACCCTTCGCTCCACCACGCGTCACGGGCGGCCCATACCCCGCCCTGCCAGGCATACAGCCGGTCTGCCCACCACGCGTCGACGTCGAGCACGGCCATCGCGGCGGTGAGCACACACGCGACGACGACCACGCCCAGCAGCGCCGGCGCGCGTGTCCACTGCGCGGCACTCACAGCACGCAGATCCAGACCGCGGCGTGCAGCAACAGGCTCAGTGTGACCGCGGCCGAACCGGCGTCCTTGGCCTTGCCGCTGAGCGCATGCCAGTCACTGCCCACACGATCGACGACCGCCTCGATCGCTGTGTTGAGCAGTTCGACGACCCATATCAGTCCCAGGGTGACCACAAGCAGTGCGCGCGCCACCGACGACAGGTCGAGCGCGGCGATGAGCACCAGCAACGGCACCGACAGCAGCAGCTCCTGGCGGAAGGCCGCCTCGGTCCGCCACGTCGCGACGAGACCTCGCCAGGAATGTCCGGCTGCCCGCAGGAGGCGGGTCGCACCGGTGAAAGGAACAGAAGACATCGGCCAATTCCGCCGGGGAGCCGCCCCGGCTTGCGCGGCGCAGCATCGGCGGCGCCACGTCGGAACGCGGTCGGAGAGAAGTTACTCGCGGATTAAGGCATCGACGCAGGCGCCGGCCGAGTGCACGCGGTTCAGGGTTTGGCGACGCGCGGCGGGCCGCACGACGCAGCGGCGTGTGCGATGAGGAGGTGCTTGATTGTGCGATGTGCTTGGCTCCTTCCCCCGTTTGCGGGGGAAGGCTGGGATGGGGGCGCTTTCTGCGCTGTCACTCGCGAAGCTTCACTCCGCTGAAAGCCTATGCCTCCACCCGGCACGCGACGCGTGCCAACCTCCCTCGCGGGGCGGGGGGGTGCTTGATTGCGCGATGTGCGTGACGACTTTCCCCGCAATACGGGGGAGGTGACTGATCGCGCGGTGCATTTGGCTCCTTCCCCCGCTCGCGGGGGGAAGGCTGGGATGGGGGCGCTTACTGCGCTGATACTCGCGAAGCTTCACTCCGCTGAAAGCCCATGCCCCCACCCGGCACGCGACGCGTGCCGACCTCCCCGCGGTGCGGGGGAGGTGACTGATTGTGCGATCTGCGTGCCGACCTCCCTCGCGGGGCGGGGGGGGGCTTGATTGCGCGATGTGCGTGACGACTTTCCCCGCAATACGGGGGAGGTGACTGATCGCGCGGTGCATTTGGCGCCTTCCCCCGCTCGCGGGGGAAGGCTGGGATGGGGGCGCTTTCTGCGCTGTTACTCGCGAAGCTTCACTCCGCTGAAAGCCTATGCCCCCACCCGGCACGCGACACGTGCCGACCTCCCCCGCGGTGCGGGGGAGGTGACTGATTGTGCGATGTGCGTGTCGACCTCCTCCGCAATGCGGGGGAGGTGAACTGCCGGTCAGGCGCCCTGTTGCTGGGCCTTGCGGATCTGGGCGTCGACGGCGGCGATGGCGGTCATGTTGACCACGCGGCGCGGGGTCGCCGAGGGCGTGAGGATATGGGCGGGCTTGTTGACGCCCATCAGGATCGGGCCCAAGGCCACGCCGCCGGTCATCACGCGGATCATGTTGTAGGTGATGTTGGCCGCGTCGATGTTCGGGAACACGAACAGGTTGGCGCGGCCGCTGAGCGTGGTGTCGGGCAGCATGCGGCGACGCAGGGATTCGTCCCAGGCGGTGTCGCCCATCATTTCGCCGTCGCACTCGAGCCGCGGGGCGCGGCGCGCGAGGATCTCGCGCACTTCGCGCATCTTGCGGGCGCTGGGGTCGTCGTGACTGCCGAAGTTGGAGTGCGAGAGCAGCGCGATCTTCGGCTCGATGCCGAACAGCTTCAGGCGGTAGGCAGCCTGGATGGTGCTCTCGGCGATCTGCTCGGCGGTCGGGTCGGGCTGGACGTGGGTGTCGACGAAGAACCACAGGCCCTGGTCGTTGACCACGCCGGTCATCGCCGAGGTGCTCTGCAGGCCCGGGTCGAGCGACAGCACGCTGCGCACGTAGCCGAGCTTCTTGTGGAAGCGGCCGACGATGCCGGTGATCATTGCGTCGGCCTCCCCGCGCTCGACCATGATCGCGGCGATCAGCGTCGGGCGCGAGCGCAGCAGGTTCTTGGCCGAGTCGGGGGTGACGCCGCGGCGCGAGGTCATGGCGTGGTAGTGCTGCCAGTACTCGTTGAAGCGCGGGTCGTCGTTGATGTTGGTCAGTTCGAAGTCGCGGCCGGCGACCAGGCGCAGGCCCAGGCGCTTGATGCGCATGTCGATGACATCGGGACGGCCGATCAGGATCGGGGTCGCCAGGCCTTCGTCGACGACGGTCTGCACCGCGCGCAGCACGATTTCTTCCTCACCCTCGGCGTAGACCACGCGCTGGCGGTCACCGCGGGCGCGATCGTAGACCGGCTTCATGACCAGGCCGGTGCGGTGAATGAACTGGCCGAGCTTTTCGCGGTAGGCGTCCATGTCCTCGATCGGGCGCAGCGCCACGCCCGACGCCATCGCGGCCTGGGCGACGGCCGGGGCGACGATGGTCAGCAGCCGCGGGTCGAACGGGCGCGGGATGATGTATTCGGCGCCGAAGCTGGGGATTTCCTCGCCGTACGCGGTGCCCAGGTCGCTGGCCTCTTCCTTGGCGAGCTGTGCGATGGCGTACACGCAGGCGAGCTTCATCGCCTCGTTGATGCCGGTGGCGCCCACGTCCAGGGCGCCGCGGAAGATGTAGGGGAAGCAGACCGCGTTGTTGACCTGGTTGGGGTAGTCCGAGCGGCCGGTGGCGATGATCGCGTCCGGACGCACGCGCTTGGCGTCCTCGGGCATGATCTCGGGGTACGGGTTGGCCAGCGCCAGAATCACCGGGTTGGGCGCCATCGTGGCGACCATCTCGGGCTTGAGGATGCCGCCGGCCGACAGGCCGAGGAACACGTCGGCGCCGGCGACGATCTCGGCCAGCGAGCGCGCAGGCGTGTCGCGCGCGTAGCGCGCCTTGGCAGGGTCGAGGTCGGTACGGCCGGTGTGGATCACGCCGTCGCGGTCGAAGGCGAGGATGTTCTCGGGCTTCAGGCCCAGCGCGACGAGCATGTCCAGGCAGGCGATGCCGGCCGCGCCGGCACCGGTGGTCGCCAGCTTGACGTCCTCGATGCGCTTGCCGGCCACTTCCAGCGCGTTGACGATGGCCGCGCCGACGATGATCGCGGTGCCGTGCTGGTCGTCGTGGAACACCGGGATCTTCAGCCGCTCGCGCAGCTTGCGCTCGACGATGAAGCACTCCGGCGCCTTGATGTCCTCAAGGTTGATGCCGCCGAAGGTCGGCTCGAGGCTGGCGATGATCTCCACCAGCTTGTCGGGGTCGCGCTCGTCGACCTCGATGTCGAACACGTCGACGCCGGCGAACTTCTTGAACAGCACGCCCTTGCCTTCCATGACCGGCTTGCCGGCCAGCGCGCCGATGTCGCCCAGGCCCAGCACCGCGGTGCCGTTGCTGATGACCGCGACCAGGTTGCCGCGCGCGGTCAGCTCGCTGGCGGCGTTGGGGTCCTTGACGATCTCCTCGCAGGCGTAGGCCACCCCGGGCGAGTAGGCCAGGGCGAGATCGCGCTGGGTCAGCATCGGCTTGGTCGCGCTGACGGTGATCTTGCCGGGCGGCGACAGGCGGTGATAGTCGAGGGCGGCCTGGCGGAAATCGTCGTTGGACATCAGATTGGTCTTGGCTGTTAAGGAAGCGGGGGCAGGCCCGTGATTCTACCCCCCGCGACCGCGTCGGACCCGACGCGGGCGGATGGTGCGCATCGCGCAGGTCAGAACACGACCTGGGCGCGGACGTTGACGGTGTTGCCCGAGTCCGGACCGCGATAGCTGCCGACCTGGTTGTCGGTGGTCCAGTGCACATAGTTGAGCATCAGCCGCGACCAGTTGTTGAGGTACCAGTTCACGCCCAGGGTCCAGGCGTCGCCCTCGCCGCCGCGACGGGCGTCGGTGAAGTCGAAGCGGTCGAAGCGCGCGGCCAGTTCCCAGGCGCCGATGCCGCCGTCGGTGACCGGTCGTGCGACGCGAGTGGTGCCCCAGACGCCGGAGCGGGCGCTGAAGCCGGGCTTTTCGCCGGTGAGCAGCCAGCCGGCGTAGACCGAGGTCGCCTTCTGGGTGAAGTCGTCGGCGGTGCGCGAGGCGATGGTGCGCTCGGCGTATTCGGCGAACGCCCAGCCGCTGCGCCAGGTGCCGCCGAGCTCGGCGCCCCAGATGGTCTCGTGGCTGACACCGGCGATCGAGCTGGCGGACACGCGCACGTTGTCGTTGAAGCTCGAGGCGATGCGCGGGACCTTGTTGATGCTGGTCACGTCGCTGCCGAAGTCCTCGTACACGGCCCAGCCGCCCAGGTGCAAGAAGCCCTGCGCGCGCTTGATCGGGTTCCAGTGCACGCGCGTGGTGACGGTCTGCGAGTCGCTCTGCGCGCCGGCGTTGCCGATGTCGTCGCCGGTGAAGCCCAGGCTGTAGTGCCAGTTCTGGCCGATGAGCTTCATCTGCGCGCCCAGGCCGAAGTAGCCGCTGTTGGGCGCGCCGATCGAGGCGACCGCATTGCGCTCCATGAAGGGCGTGCGGGTGAGCGTGGTGCTCGAATCGATCGCGCGGTCCTTGAGCTTGTTGCCGATGTAGAACTCGGCCGGCAGGTTGCCCAGGCGCGTGTCCCACGACAGATAGGCGTCCTTGATGCTGACGTCGTTATCGGCGAAGTCGGCGTCGATCTTGTAGCCGAGCGCACCGATGGTGCCTTCGGCGCCCAGGCGCACCTGGCGCATCTCGGTGCCGCCGATGTTGCGATCGGCGAACTTTGATCCGTTGGTCGACGACCAATCCATCATCACCCGGCCGCGCGGGTGGAAGGTGAAGCTGCGGTCGCCGTTGCGGAACTCCGGCCCGCCGCGGCGCCAGCTGGTGTTGCCGCCGCCGGTGCCGCCGCTGGCGGCCAGCTGTGCGACCTGCGCCTGCAGGATCGCCAGGTCGTCCTGGCGGGTGTCGGCGACGGCCGCGGCGACTTGCGCGTCGGTCGTGGACGCAGCCGCGGGCGCCGTGGCCACGGCGGTCGTCGGCCGATCGGCCTCGAGCGCGGCCAGGCGCGCGTTGAGCTGTTCGAGCTGGGCGGCCTGGGCCTGCAGCATCTGGGCCTGCTGCTCGACGAGCGTCCGCAGCGCGGCCTCGTCCTGGGCGGTGGCGTCGAAGGCGGCCGTGCCGAGGGCAAGGCCGATGGCGGCAGCGAGTGCCGCAAAGCGCAATGAATGCATGTGTGTCCCTCCCCGGGATGGTGGCGTGGGCGCGGCGGTCAGTCGCCGTCCGCGTCGTCGATGTCCTCGTCCGGCACTTCGGCGGCCGGGACAGGTGCGGTATTGCCGAGCAACGGCTGCAACGACACTGGCGCGCCCTGCATGAAGCCGTGGCTGCGCGCCCAGGTGGCGAACAGACGCGGCCACTGCGCGACCAGCGCGCCCGGCCGGCCCAGGCCCCAGCTGTGGCCGCCGCGCTCGAAGATATGCATCTCGGCCGGCACGCCCTTGGCGCGGGTGGCGTTGAACATCGTCAGGCTGTGGCCGACATCGGCGATCGGGTCGTCGGCGGCATGCACCAGGAACACCGGCGGCATGTCGGCGCGCACGTGCGATTCGACCGAGTAGGCAGCGACCGCGTCGGACTGCGTGCCCAGCTCGCGGCGCGAGCGGGTGGTGTCGAGCGGCGCCTGCAGCGACACCACCGGATAAAGCATCGCCAGGAAGTCCGGCCGTGACGAGACGCGGTCGGTGGCGTCGAGTGCGGGATAGAAATCGTGGTCGAACCGCGTGGCGAGGATGCCGCCCAGGTTGGCGCCGGCCGACGAGCCCATGACGCCGATCTTCTCGGGGTCGATGCCCAGCGCCCCGGCCTGGCTGCGCAGCACGCGCAGCGCGCGCTGGCCGTCCTGGAACGGCGCGACCGCCGGCCAGCCGTCGCCGGGCAGCCGGTAGTACAGCACCGCGGCGGTGGTGCCGATCGAGGCCAGCCACTGCGCCATCGGCGTGGCGGCCGTGCCGACCTGGATGCGGAAATAGCCGCCGCCGCCCAGGATCAGCACCGCCGTGCCGTTGGGCTGCGCCGGCCGGTAGATCTCCATACGCGGCTCGGCGATGCGGGTCACCGCGCCCAGCGCGCTGCCCTCGTTGCCGACCTGCTCGGGGCCGGTGACGCTGGTCGGCAGGTGGCCGGCCGGCCACAGCGGCACGGTCTGCGGGCCGGTCTGCGCCTGGGCGATGCCGGTGCAGGCGAACAACAGGCCGGCGATGGTGCCGGCCCAGCGGTGTGTGGTCATGGATCCCCTCCCGTGGTGGTGCATGTGGATGGTGCGACGTGCGGCGGTCAGTCGAGCGCCAGGACCTCGCGGTCGCCGGGGCCGGCCGCCGGATCGGGCGCGGCCATCACCGGCGCCGGTGTGCCGTCGAGCGCGGCGTTGAGGGCGTCGCGGTCGAGCGCATTCTCCCAGCGCGCGATAACGACCGTCGCGACCGCGTTGCCGATGAAGTTGGTCAGCGAGCGGCATTCGCTCATGAAGCGGTCGATGCCCAGGATCAACGCCATGCCGGCCACCGGCACCGTGGGCACCACCGACAGCGTGGCCGCCAGGGTGATGAAGCCGGCGCCGGTCACGCCGGCCGCGCCCTTGGAACTGAGCATCGCCACCAGCAGCAGCGTGACCTGCTGCCACAGCGTGAGTTCGGTGTTGGTGGCCTGGGCGATGAACAGCGCGGCCAGGGTCATGTACAGGTTGGTGCCGTCGAGATTGAACGAGTAGCCGGTCGGCACGACCAGGCCGACGACCGATTTCTTGCAGCCGGCCTTCTCCATCTTCTCCATCAGCGAGGGCAGCGCCGATTCCGAGGACGAGGTGCCCAGCACCAGCAGCAGTTCGGCCTTCAGATAGCGGATCAGCTTGAGCACCGAGAAGCCGCAGCCGCGCGCCACCGCGCCCAGGATCACCAGCACGAACAGCAGCGAGCTGACATAGAACGTGCCCACCAGCCAGGCCAGGTTGACCAGCGAGGCCAGGCCGTACTTGCCGATGGTGAAGGCGATCGCGCCGAAGGCACCGATCGGCGCGGCCTTCATCAGGATGTGCACCAGCTTGAACACCGGCGTGGTCAGCGCTTCGAGGAACGTCAGCACCGGGCGGCCCTTCTCGCCGGTGAGCGCCAGTGCGATGCCGAACAGCACCGCGATGAACAGCACCTGCAGGATGTTGCCGTCGACGAACGCGCTGACCAGCGTGCCGGGAATGATGTCGAGCAGGAAGCCGGTCAGGGTCAGCTCGTGGGATTTCTGCACGTAGCCCTGGACGGCGGCGGTGTCGAGCGTGGCCGGGTCGATGTCCATGCCCGCCCCGGGCTGCACGACGTGCGCGACGACCATGCCGACCACCAGCGCCAGCGTCGAGAAGCACAGGAAGTAGGCCATCGACTTGGCGAACACCCGCCCGACGGTGCGCAGCTGGGTCATGCCGGCGATGCCGGTGACGATGGTCAGGAAGATCACCGGCGCGATGATCATCTTGACCAGCTTGATGAATGCGTCCCCCAGCGGCTTGAGCTGCTCGGCGAAGGCCGGCGAATAGTGGCCGAGCAGCGCGCCCAGCGCGATCGCGACCAGCACCTGGACGTACAACTGGCGATACCACGGCAACCGCGGAGCGGCCGGCGTGGCGGCGGGAATGGCGTGCATGCGGAGGATCCGGTTGGCGCGTCCGTCGACATGCGGGCGCTCGGCGAGGCTGTGTTGTACGCCCGCACGCCGGATCCGCCGATAGCGCATTGGTGTTATGCGGCGCGTGCATCCGCCCGGCGCACTGCCTAGACTGCCCGGCCCACCCGCGCCCTGTGCCCACGAGGTTCCCCCATGCGCCTCACCCTCCCGCTGCTGCTGGCGCTCGCCGCCGGCACGTCCCCCGCGTTCGCCCGCGCGTTCGACGACTGGCCGACCGGCTACACCTTCGGCGACGGCACCCACGTCGCGGCCACTGCGAACTTCGCCTGGGACACGGTGGATTTCAGCGGCGACCCGCACCTGGTCGACGATGACGGACTGCGCCGCCGCGAGTTCGGCGCGACGGCCAAGAAGGCCGGCGTCTGGGATGCGATGGTCTATTTCGACTTCGAATCCAGGACCTGGCTGGACGTGTTCGTGCGTGTGGAGAGCCAGGCATTCCTGGGCCGCGACCTGGGCACGCTGCGCGTGGGCTACATGAAGGTGCCAGTAGGGCTGGAGGGCGTGACCGCCTCGCGCGCCGGCACGTTCATGGAACTGGCTGCGCCGATCCAGGCGATCTACCAGGGCCGGCGGACCGGTGTGGAGTGGACCTACGAGCAGCCGGCCGCGCTGTTCCAGGTCGGCGGCTACGCCGGCCAGGACCTGCACGGCGACAATCACGGCCAGACTGTGGCCGCGCGTGCGGTGTGGACGCCGCGCAAGGCCGACGGCGACGTGCTGCACCTGGGGCTGGCGGCCTCGCGCGAGAACCCGGAGGCCTGGACCGACGGGCGCGGCGATCGCTTCGCCCCCACCGCGCGCCTGCGCGCGCGGCCCGGCGCGGGGCTGACGCCGGTGCGCCTGGTCGACTCGGGCGAGCTGACACCGGTCGATCACATCCGCCGCACTGGCCTTGAAGGCATCTGGATCCGCGGGCCGGTCTCGCTGCAGGGCGAACTGCTGCGCGCCGACATCGCCCGCGACGGCGGCCTGCCCGACTATCGCGCCCAAGGCGGCTACCTGGCCGGCAGCTGGCTGATCACCGGCGAGCACCGGCCGTACTCGGCCGGCAACGTCGCCAACCCCAAGCCGGCGCACGGCTACGGCGCAGTGGAGCTGGCGGCGCGCTACAGCACGCTCGATCTCGACGACGGCCCGATCGCCGGCGGCCGCCAGCACGACTGGACGTTCGGCGCCAACTGGTACCTGACCTCGCATTTCAAGCTGCAGGCCAACTACGTGCGCGCCCATGCGACCCGCGGCGGCCGCTCGACCTCGCCCGATGCGGTGGAGTTCCGCGCGCAGGTGCAGTTCTGAGCGAGCGACGCGTCGCGAACTCGCGACACGTCGGCCGTTAACCTCGCCCCATGCGATCCCCGCCCCGTGCCCGCCGCCTGCTCTGGACCGCGATCGCGATCGGCGGGCTGGTGGCGACGACCGTACTGGGCCATCGGCTCGGCGGCCACAATGCGCTGCGCCAGCAGACCGCGCTGGCGCAGCAGCAATTGCAGTTGCAGGCACAGGCGCTGGACCAGCGCATCGAGCGCTACCGCGCACTGCCGCAGTTGCTGGCGCTCGATCCCGACCTGCGCGCCGCCGTCGCAGCGTCCGTGGACGCGCCCACACGCGAGCGGCTGAACCGACGGCTGGAGGAAGCCAACCGCACCGCGCAGGCCTCCACGCTGACCCTGATCGGCGCCGACGGCACCGCGATCGCGGCCAGTAACTGGCGCACGCTGGGCAGCAATGTCGGCGAACGTTACGCCTTCCGCCCGTATGTCCAGCAGGCACTGCGCGAGGGCAGCGGGCGCTTCTACGGCATCGGCGTGACCACCGGCGTGCCGGGCTATTTCCTGTCGGAGGCGCTGCGCGACGCGGACGGCCGCGCGGTCGGCGTGATCGTCATCAAGCTCGAGCTGACCCAGTACGAAGAGCGCTGGCCGCACGCCGGTAGCGTGGTACTGGCCAGCGATCGGCATGGCGTGGTGTTTCTCGCCAGCCGGCCCGAATGGCGCTACCGGCTGCTCGCCCCGCTCACGGGCAGCGCGCGCGCCGAACTCGAGGCCACGCGGCAGTACGGCAGTCAGCCGCTGCGTCCGTTCGTCGGCACGATCGGCGACGATGCGCTGGCGCGCATCGACAACCCGGCGATGCCCGGGCGCTGGGTGTGGCAGCGCACGCCGCTGGCCGACACCGACTGGACCCTGCACCTGCTGCAGGACGCAACGCCGGTCGCGGTCGCGGCCTGGCAGTGGGCCGGCATCGCCGGTGTGTCGTGGATCGCACTGGTGTTCGTGGTGCTGTTCGCGCAGCAGCGGCTGCGCCTGGGGGCGCTGCGCCGGCGCAGCCGCGAGGAGCTCGAGACCCTGGTGCGCCAGCACGCCGAGGAACTGCGCACCGCCAAGGACGGGTTGGTCGCCGCCGCGCAGGAGGCCGATACCGGGCTGAGCCGCCGGCTGGCGCACCTGCCGCAGGGCGTGGTCATCATCGACGCGCGGCTGCGCATCGTGGCCTGGAACGCGCGCTACATCGAACTGTTCCGCTTCCCGGCCGATCTGGTGCGCGTGGGCACGCCGATCGAGGACGTGTTCCGCTACAACGCGCGGCGCGGCCTGCTCGGTCCGGGGCCGGTCGAAGAAGCGATCGAGCGTCGGCTCGACCACCTGCGCAGCGGCAAGCCGCATGCGCGCGAAAGCGAGAAGAGCGACGGCACGGTGCTGGAGATCCGGGGCAATCCGCTGCCCGATGGCGGCTTCGTCACCAGCTACGCCGACATCACCGCCTACAAGACCACCGCGCGCGAGTTGCGCACGCTGGCCGACGCGCTGGAACAGCGCATCGCCGAGCGCACCGCGGACCTGGAGCAGGCGCGCCGCGAGGCCGAGGCCGCCAACCGCCAGAAGGGCCGGTTCGCCGCGGCCGCGGTGCACGACCTGCTGCAGCCGCTCAACGCCGCGCGCATGTTCGTCTCGGCGCTGCGTGCCCGGTTGCCGAGCGCGGAGGCACGCACGATCGTCGACAGCATCGAGAGCGCACTGTCGGCGCAGGACGGCATCCTGACCAGCCTGCTCGATGTCTCGCGGCTGGAATCGGGCACGTTGCAGGCCAACGTGCACGACGTGCCGCTGGGGCCGGTGCTCGAGGCGCTGGCGCGCGAGGCCGGCGTGCTGGCGCAGGCTCGCGGCCTGCAGCTCGACGCGGTGCCCACGCACGCCTGGGTGCGCAGTGACCCGGTGCTGCTGCGCCGCCTGGTGCAGAACTTCCTGTCCAACGCGGTGCGCTACACCGCGCACGGCCGCATCCTGCTCGGCTGCCGGCGCGTCGGTACGTCGCTGCGCATCGAGGTGCACGACACCGGCCCGGGCATTGCGCCCAACCGCCAGCGCGAGATTTTCGAGGAGTTCCGCCGGCTCGACGACGGCGGTGGCGACGACCGCGGGGTCGGCCTGGGACTGTCGATCGTCGAGCGCATCGCGCGGTTGCTGGGCCATCGCATCGACCTGCGCTCGCAACCGGGTGTGGGCAGCGTGTTCTCGGTCACGGTGCCGCGAGTCGCGCCCGGCGACGCCGCGCCGGTGCCCGTGCCGGAGGCCGACGACGACGACGCGCCCTTGCGGGGCTGCCGCGTGTGGGTGGTCGACGACGCGCCGCAGGTCTGCGCCGCGACGCGCCTGCTGCTCGAGCGCTGGGAGTGTGATGTGCTGCTGGCCGACGGCCCGCACGCCGCACTCGCCGCCGCGATGCACGGCCAGGCGCCCGACATCGTGCTGCTCGACGTGCGCATGGGCGAACATCACGGCCCGACGCTGTTGGACACGCTGTGCGAGCGCTGGGGTGCGGTGCCGCTGGTGATCGTGATCACCGGCGAGACCGATCCGGCGCTGCGCGCGCAGGCGCGCGAGGCCGGCCATGGCTTCCTTTCCAAGCCGGTGCGGCCTCCGGCGCTACGTGCGCTGATGATGCAGATGCGTTTGCGGGGGCATTGAGCGCGGTGGCCCCCACCCAACCCTCCCCCGCATGCGGGGGAGGGCTTGTAACGCCATGGCCACGCGCGCCACGTATGCGGGGGAGGGCTTGTAACGCCTTGGCCACGCGGGCCGCGCCGATCTAAGCCTCGTCGTCGCGCTCGAGCGCCTTGACCAGCACCGCGGCCTGGGTGCGGCTGTGGCATTCGAGCTTGCGCAGGATCGCGGTCACATGGACCTTGACGGTGTTCTCGGCCAACCCGAGCTGGTGGGCGATCTGCTTGTTGAGCAGGCCGTCGGCCAGGCACAGCAACACCCGCACCTGCTGCGGCGTGAGCTGGGCCAGGCGGCTGGCCAGTTGGGCATCGGCTTCCGAGCGCTCGGCGGTCAGCGGCGGGAACCAGCTGCCGCCATCGAGCACGGCCGCGACCGCCTGGGCGATCGATTCGGCCGGCGCCGACTTGGAAATGAAGCCGGCGGCGCCGAACTGCTGCACCCGGCGCACGGTGCGCGGGTGGTCGTTGGACGAGATCACCAGCACCGGCAGTTCGGGCCGCTCGCCGCGGAGCCAGACCAGCGTCGACAGGCCGCGGGCGCCGGGCATCGCCAGGTCGAGCAGCACCAGTTCGATGTCCGGATGGGCCGGCAGCGCGGCCTCGACGGCCGAGGCGCTGGCGGCTTCGACCACGCGGATCTCGCCCAGGCCATCGCGCAGTGCGTGCAGGACCGCGGCGCGCAGCAGCGGGTGGTCGTCGGCGACCAGAATCGTCGGAGTCTCCATCGCTACAGTCTGGCATGTCCGTCGGGCGGTGCTTTCGAGGGCACAATGGACGATCGGGACGATCGGGAGCCGGAGTCGCCATCAAGGTGCATACCGTCGCGCACATCCTCCGCACGCGCGCGGGCCGCCGCTGGCGTGGCGCGCTCGCCACGCTGCTCGCCGCGCTGGTGCCTGCCGGCGTCTGCGCGCAGGCGCCCGAGCACACTCCCTCGCTGAGCCTGGAGGTCTACGGCCTCGAAGAGGGGCTGTCGCAGCTGACAGTCTCGTCGATGAGCGGCGACGATCAGGGCTTTCTGTGGGTCGCCACCCAGGACGGGCTCAACCGGTTCGACGGCCACCGCTTCCGCACCTACCGCACCGACGACACGCCCGGCGAGGCGGGCCTGGCGAGCAGCGGGATCGACAGCCTGGCGTTCGAGGCGTCCACCACGCGGATGTGGCTGGGCACCGACGACGCCGGCCTGGAGGTGGTGCACCTGCCGACCTGGACGCGGCGGCGGGTGGATGTCGATGCGGGGCTGTCGCACACGCGCGTCACCGAGATCCTGCTCGATCCCGACGGCGGCGCGTGGGTGGGCACCGAGGCGGGGATCGACCACGTCGATGCGGCGGTCGCCACGGTCCGGCCGCTGGGTGCGACCGGCGAGATCGTCGGCCTGATCAAGGCGCTGGGGCGTCCGCAGCCGGTCGGCCTGGATGCCGACTGCGGGCTGTGGACGGTGGACGCCGACGGGCTGCACGCGCTGCCCGCGTTGTCGGACGCACGCCGCTGCGTGGCGCTGCAGGCCGGTCCCGAGGGGCTGTGGGTCGCCTCCGATGCCGGCCTGCACCGGCTCGATCTGAGCGGCGCAGTCCTGCGCCACTGGCCGATGACCGCGCTGGGCGCCAGTACCGCACGGCCGACAGCGATGATCCGGCTCGACGATGGCCGGCTGCTGATCGGCTTCGCCCATGGCGGCGTGGTGCAGCTCGCCCCCGGCAGCGACCGCCCGCAGCAGTTGCGCTTCGACCAGCCGCCGCGCAGTGCGATCACCCGCTTCCATCAGGGGCATTCGGGCGCGTGGTGGATCGGGACCTACACCTCGGGCCTGTACCGGGCGCGTCCGCTGTCGTCGGTGATCCGCCACGACGGCGCGGGCCTGGGCGAGATGCACGACTGGCCGAGCCCGAGCATCCGCGCGGTCGCGCGCGACGGCGCGCGGATGCTGGTCGGCACCGATGCCGGGTTGCACCTGCGCGATGGTGCGGGGCCATGGCGCGCAGTGACCACGCTGGCGACCCATTCGGTGCGCGCGCTCGCAGCCGATGGTGCCGGCGGTTGGTGGGTCGGGACGCTGTCGGGGTTGTACCGGCTGCACCACGACGACCGCATCGTGCAGGTCACCGGCCTGCGCGATCCGCGCATCGATGCGCTGTTGCGCCAGGGCGACACGCTGTGGGTCGGCACCCGCGGCGGGCTGCAGCGGTTCGAACGCGGCCATGCGGTGGCCGACCCGCGTGTGGCCGCGCTGGACGGCAGCGTGGTCACCCGGCTGTATCCCGACATCGATGGCAGCCTGCTGGTGGGGACCAGCACACGCGGATTGTGGCGGCTGCGCGGCGATACGTTCGCGCGCCTGCAGCCCACCGGCGCGGGTCTGCACCGCGCGGTGTGGGCCATCCATGCCGATGACCGCGCGATCTGGGCCGGCACCTTCGGCGGCGGCCTGTACCGCATCGACCGCGCCACCGGCGCCTCGACCGCGCTCACCGATCGCGACGGGCTGACCAACAACGTCGTCTACCGGATCCTGCCCGATCCGGGCGGACGGCTGTGGGTGAGCACGAACCTGGGCCTGAGCGTGGTCGACCACGACAACGGCATCGTGCAGAACCTCGGCCGGCGCGACGGCCTGCGCAACCAGGAGTACAACAGCGGCTCGGCGTTCCAGGACGAGGACGGCCTGCTGTACTTCGGCGGCACGCTGGGGCTGGACGTGATCGCGCCGATGCAGCTGCCACGGCGCAGCGCGCCGGCGCGGCCCGTGCTCACCGGCCTGCAGTTGCTGAGCCGGCGCAGCGATCCGGAGGCGCGCCGCGCCAGTGAGACGGACATCGTCTATGCGACGAAGATCGCGCTCGACGACGAGGACGACGTGTTCACGATCGGCATGACCGCGATCGACTTCCTCGCCCCCGGCGCGGCGCAACTGCGCTACCGGGTCGAGGGCCTGCATGTCGGCTGGCTGTACCCGCACCAGGCGCGCACCGAGGTCTCGCTCAACCACCTGCCCGCCGGCCGCTATCGGCTGGAGGTCCAGGCCGCCGGCCGCGACGGCACCTTCGGCCCGTCGCGGGTGCTGGAGATGACCATGCCGCCACCGCCTTGGCGCCATCCGCTGGCGTACGCGGCCTACGCGCTGCTCGCGGCCTGCGCACTGGCGCTGTTCGTGTGGCGGGCACGGCGCGCGGTGCATCGCGAGCGCGAGCGCGCCGAACTGCTCGACCGCACCATCGCCGAACGCACCGCCCAGCTCGAGCAGGCCAACCGGCAACTGCAGTTGAGCAATGCGCAACTCGATGCGGCGACCCGGCTCGATCCGCTGACCCGCCTGGCCAACCGGCGCGAGTTGCAGGACTGGCTCGCACGCGCGGCGCAACACGTGAGCGTCCCGGCCGCCGCCGGCACGCCGCACGATGCGCTGTACTTCTTCATGCTCGACATCGACGCGTTCAAGCGCATCAACGACACCCGCGGCCACCAGGCCGGCGATGCGGTGCTGGTGCAGTTCGCGCAGAGACTGCGCGGGCTGTGCCGGGCCGACGACCTGCTGGTGCGCTGGGGCGGCGAAGAGTTCCTGCTGGCCGCGCGCCTGGACCGGCCGGAGGCCGCGGCGCGCCTGGCCGAACGGATCCGCGACGTGGTGTCGGCCGAGCCGGTGACGCTGGCCCACGGTGCGCCGCTGCCGCTGACCTGCTCGATCGGCTTCGCGCCCTGGCCGTTCTCGTCCGCGTGGCCGTCGCTCGGCGACTGGCAGCAGACGTGCGCACTGGCCGATCGCTGCCTGTACGCGGCCAAGGCCGCCGGGCGCGATGCCTGGGTGGGCCTGGCGCCGACCGCCACGCCCCGCCGGCACCAACTGCATGCCTTGTTCGCAGGCGCCGACCCGGCCGATCTGAGCGAGAGCGTGCGCTGCCTGCATTCGACCGCCGCGCTGCCGACGTTCGGGCTTTGAGCGTCTACAGCTGATCGAGCCGGATGCGGTTGGCGAACAGCGAGAACGCGAGCATCCCCGCCAGCCCGCCGGCGCGCGCCAGCCACGGCGGCAACCAGCGCGGCGGCTGCAGCACGCCGGCCTCGAACAGCGGCGCGAACCGGTGCACGTCGTCCAGGGTCATCTTGCCTGCGAACAGTTGCCGGCACAGCGGCAGCCGGCGCTGCGCCAGCGCCTGGCGGAAGAAGGTGTGCACGTCGATCAGCCCGCGCAGGTACACCGTGTCCTTGGTGAAGGCATGGCCGCCGCTCAATGGCACGCCGCGGAACACCCGCTGCGCCGACGCGAAACTCTCGGCCGGGGCTTGTCCGGCGGCGTGGAAATAGTCGAACACCTGCAGGAAATCGGCCCCATCGAGCGCCCGCGCGATCGCCTCGGTGCGCAGGCTGACCCGCTTCATGCGGGCGATGTCGAGGCTGCCGGTGATCTGCTCGGCGAACACCGCCAGCCCTTCCTGGGTCGCGGTGGTCCGCGGTGCGGCCATCGCCAGGCTCGGCAACACCGGTTGCGCGCGGCCGTTGAGGGCGGTCAACGAATGCACGAAGGCCTCGTGCTGCAGCAGTTGGGCACGGTCGTGCGGCGAGTAGCGCGCATCGGCGCGCAGCCGCAGCCGATAGGCGCCGGCGGCGGCCTTGGCGATCAGCCCGGCATCGCGCTCGACCTCGACCACGCGCGCGCCGAAGTACGCATCCAGATCCCCCTGGAGCTGCACCTGCAGCGTGGCCGCATCGACCGTCGGGTCATCGGCCTCGCCCAGCAGGGCCGGATCGTAGGCATCGGCGATCCGAAGGAAATGCCGCGCCGCATCGCAGGTCGTCAGCGCCCCGCCCGGCAACGACGCGTCGGGGCGCCCGTACAGCGCGACCGCATGTGCGGTGACCGCCCCGGTGCCCAGCGCCTCGAGCAAGCGTGCGGCGACGTCCCAGGCCTGCGCCGATTCGACCAGATACGCGCCCAGCGGATGCTCGGCATCGGCCGCCGCCGCGACTGCGTCCAGCTCGCGCCGCGCCTGCGCGAAGTCGAGCGAGGGGTAGACGACCTTCGGCATCTCACGGCGCCCGGCCGCGAACGCAGCGAGAAACCGCTGCTGGGTGTCCGGTGCCCAGCTCGCCAATCCCAGCAGCCGGATCCCGCGCGCGGCGGCGACCATGCGCGCATCGAGCGCAGCGTGATGGGCGATCGCATCGGGCATCGGCAGCTCCTGGTCGCAGCGCGGCCACTGTAGCAATGCAGCGCGGTCGGTTCGGGGCGTCCGCATTCCCACCTCCCCGCACGCCGGGGGAGGGCGCACGGCGCTGCAATGCCGAAGATCGCGACACCATCCCGGCGTGCGGGAGAGAGCACCGCGCCGCAATGCCGAAGATCGCGGCACCTCCCCCGCTTACGGGGTGAGGTCGCCGCGCGTCGCGCGGCGGGTGGGGGCCGGGGCGTTCCCGACATCCAAACGACGCGCCCTCGTGGCCGTTAGCCCCCACCCCAGCCCTCCCCCGCACGCGGGGGAGGGAGCACAGCGCTGCAATGCCAAAGATGGCGACACCGTCCCGCACGCGGGGAGGGAGCACGGCGCTGCTGTGCCGAAGATCGCGACACCGTCCCGGCGGGTGGGAGAGAGCACGGCGCTGCAATGCCGAAGATCGCGACACCTCCCCCGCTTGCGGGGTGAGGTCGACGCGCGTCGCGCCGCGGGAGGGGGGGCGACGCGCAGCGCGCGTGACCGGGCCTCAGCGTCGGCCGGGGCGTCGGCCGGTCGGGCGGGCGTCGTCCTGGCGGGCGGCCAGGCGGTCGGCGCGGCGGGCGGTGGCGGCGTCGCGTTCATCGCGCAGCTTGAGGTAGTTCGCCAGCCGCTGCGCGGTCAGGGTGCCGGCCTCGACTGCGGCGCGCACGGCGCAGCCGGGTTCGCGTTCGTGCCGGCAGTCGCGGAAGCGACAGTCGGCGGCCAGGGCTTCGATGTCGGCAAAACCGCCCTCGGCGAGATCTTCTTCGCCGGTCGGCTTGAGCTCGCGCATGCCCGGGGTGTCGATCAGGCAGGCACCCGCCGGCAGCGGAATCAGTGCGCGATGGGTGGTCGTGTGCCGGCCACGGTCGTCGCTGTCGCGTACCGCGCCGGTGCGCATGTGTTCTCGGCCGAGCAGGGTATTGGTCAGCGTCGATTTGCCGGCCCCCGAGCTGCCGACCAGCACCGCGGTGGTGCCCGGGCCGAGCCAGGGATGCAGCCCGGCGACGCTGTCGGGGTCGCGGGCGTTGACCGCCAGCACCGCGACGCCCAGCGCGGCGATCTCGGCCAGCGCGGCGCGCGCGGCCTCCGGGTCGGCGCTGTCGCGGTCGGCCTTGGTCAGCACGACGACCGGTGTGCCGCCGCCCTGCACCAGCAGCAGATAGCGCTCG
This sequence comes from Luteimonas sp. TWI596, assembly GCF_039674105.1. Taxonomy (NCBI): domain Bacteria; kingdom Pseudomonadati; phylum Pseudomonadota; class Gammaproteobacteria; order Lysobacterales; family Lysobacteraceae; genus Luteimonas; species Luteimonas sp. TWI596. The sequence continues at coordinate 63,651 of NZ_JBDJMU010000018.1, read as the reverse complement.
ATGCGGCGCGGGTTGAAGTCGGCATCCAGGCCGCAGACCACGAGCACGGTGTCGATGTTGGCGGCGATCAACTGCTGGCGGTAATGCTCGCCGGCCGCCGCGCGCTTGATCGCGCTGCGACGGGGCAGCATCGCGACGATGCGGCGCTCGTCCTCGACCAGCACCCAGTCGCCGACCGCGGCGCGGTCCTCGGGCGCCATCGTGCCCTTGCGGTAGCCGCTGCGGCGCAGCCAGTCGGGCAGCGACTCGACCGCCAGCGCCTGGCCAGGGGCGCCGGCGACCAGGTAGCCGGAGCGGTGTTGCTCGACCACACGCCTGGGGCGCGCCTGCGGGTGGGCGGCCATCGCCTCGGCCCAGGGGCCGGACGGGGGGCCGTCGAATGGCCAGCCGATCGCGCGCAGCGCAGGGTCGGGGGCGGTCAAGCGATCGGCGGGGCAGTCGGCATGCGGCGGATTCTACGGGGACAGCGCCAGGGCGCGCACGACAGCCGGGGGCGCCCGTTCGTCGGCGTGGCCGCATTCATGCGGCTTTTGGGCTAGCATCGGGTCATCCTCCCCGCGCAGAGCGCCGCCCGATGTCCGCCCCCCTCAAAACCCGCGAACGCCTGTCCGAAGTGCGCTACGAAATCCGCGGCGAGTTGGCCCGGCGAGCGCGCGAGCTGGAGGCCCAGGGGCGCACGCTGATCAAGCTCAACATCGGCAATCCCGGCGCGTTCGGTTTCCGCGCGCCCGAGCACCTGCAGCGCGCGATCGCCGGTCGCATCCACGACACCGATCCCTACACCCACCAGCAGGGCCTGCCGATCGCCCGCGAGGCGATCGCCGCCCACCATGCCGCGCGCGGCGCGCACGCGGTCTCGCCCGAGCGCGTGTTCGTGGGCAACGGCGTCAGCGAGCTGATCGACATCGCGCTGCGCGCGCTGCTCAATCCCGGCGACGAGGTGCTGGTGCCCTCGCCCGACTATCCGCTGTGGTCGGCGGCGACGATCCTCAACGACGGGCGGCCGGTGTTCTACCAGTGCAAGGCCGAGCACGGCTTCCTGCCCGACCCCGACGCGCTCGAGGCGCTGGTATCGCCGCGTACGCGCGCGATCGTGCTGATCAATCCCAACAACCCGACCGGTGCGGTCTACCCGCGCGCGCTGCTCGAGCGCATCGTCGCCGTCGCCGAGCGTCATGGCCTGCTGTTGCTGTGCGACGAGATCTACGACGCCATCACCTACGACGGCGCGGTGTTCGAGCCGCTCGCGCCGATCGCAGGCGACGTGCCCTGCGTGTCGTTCGGCGGGCTGTCGAAGGTCCACCGCGCCTGCGGCTGGCGTGTGGGCTGGGCGGTGCTGTCGGGCAGTGAGGCGCGCAGCCGCGAGTTCCGCAACGCGATGGACCTGCTCGGCGCCCTGCGCCTGTGCGCGAACGTGCCCGGCCAGTTCGCGATCGAAGCCGCGCTGACCGGCATCGACACGATCGGGGCGCTGTGCGCGCCCGGCGGCCGGCTGTACGAAGCGCGCCGGGCGGTGGTCGACGCCTGCGCGGCAAGCCGCTATCTGCAACTGGTCGAGCCGGCCGGCGCGTTGTACGCCTTCCCCGGCATCGCGCCGGAGTTCGCGCAGGGGTTCGACGACCACGCGTTCGCGCTGGACCTGATGGACGCCGAGGGCGTGCTGGTGGTGCCGGGCAACAGCTTCAACGTGCCCTATCGCAACCATTTCCGCGTGACGCTGCTGCCCGAGCCGGCGCAGCTGCGCGAGGTGTTCTCGCGCATCGAGCGGGTGCTCGATCGCCAGATCACCGACGCGCGCAAGGTCGTGCCGCTGGTGCCGCGCGCGGTCAATGGCTGAGCACGCGCGGCCGCTCCGCTACCTGGCGCTCGGCGACAGCTACACGATCGGCGAAGGCATCGCGCCGGAGGCGCGCTGGCCGGTGGTGCTGGCCGATGCGCTGCGCGCGGCCGGCACCGCGATCGACGCGCCGCAGATCGTCGCCACCACCGGCTGGACCACCGACGAGCTCGATGCCGGCATCCACGCCGCCGCGCCCGAAGGGCCGTTCGACCTGGTCAGCCTGCTGATCGGCGTCAACGACCAGTACCGCGGCCGCGCGCTCGACGACTACCTGCCGCGCTTCGAAGCACTGCTCGCGCGGGCGATCGGCTTCGCCGGCGACCGCGCCCAGCGCGTGTTCGTGCTCGCGATCCCGGACTGGGGCGTCACGCCGTTCGGTGCGCATTCCGGGCGCGACGTCGGCGAGATCGCGCGTACGCTCGATGCCTACAACGCCGCAGCGGCGGCGCTCTGTGCGCGGCAGGGCGTGGCGTTCGTCGACATCGCACCGATCAGCCGCGCCCGCGGCGGCGAGCCGGCAATGCTGGCCGACGACGGCCTGCATCCATCGGCCGCGCTGCACGCGGACTGGGCGCGACTGGCGCTGCCGGTCGCACGCGGCTTATTGTCGCGGGCATGACCGCGACCACCTCCGACCCCACCCCGCTCTCCACCGCCCCGTATCCGCGCGACGCCGCGCGTGGCATCGCCCGCGCCTTCCTGCCGCGTCATCCGCTGGGCAACCGCTACGACTACTACTACACGCTGACCAAGCTGCGCACCGACCCGCTGTACCCGGGCGTGCTGCAGGCGCTGCGGCCGACGACCGCGCCGGTGCTCGACCTGGGCTGTGGCCTGGGGCTGCTGGCGCATGCGCTGCGTGCCGATGGCCAGACATTGCCTTACGCCGGCGTCGACATCGACGCGGCCAAGATCCGCCGCGGCCGCGAGGTCGCCGCACGCGCCGGGTTGGCCGAGGTGCGGCTGGACGTGCTCGACCTCGCCGCCGGCCTGCCGGCGCACCAGGGCAGTGTCGCGATCCTGGACGTGCTGCAGTACCTGTCGCACGAGCGCCAGCGCGCGCTGCTCGACGAGGTGATCGCGATGCTGGCGCCGGGCGCACTGCTGGTGATCCGCAGCGGACTGGCCGACGGCTCGACCCGCAGCCGGACGTCGCGCATCACCGACCGGCTGGCCAATTTCGCCGGCTGGATGCAGGAACGCGCACGCTGCTATCCGACCGCCGATGGCCTGCGCACGCAGCTCGAAGGCGCGGGTCTGACGACCACGCTGCGGCCGCTGTACGGCGACACGCCGTTCAACAACTGGCTGATCGTGGGCCGCCGCGCATGAGTCCGCGCGACGGGCTGGCCGATGCGCCGATGCTGGCGCTCGACGATCCGGCGTGGGCGCGCCTGAGTTGCGCGCAGGGCATCGCCCTTGGGGTACCTGCGTTGCTGGCGCAGCTCGACGGCGCGACCGAGGACAGTTGGCAGAGCCCGCCGTGGCAGGCGCTGTGGGCGGCGCTGTGCGACGAGGGCCGCGTACACCCGGCCTCGTTCGCGGCCGTGCCGCACATCGTCGCCGCGCTGGCCGAGGCCCCCGAACGCGCCTGCCCGAGTCACTTCGTGTTGCCCGCGAGCATCGAGTTGGCGCGCGCCGCCAGCGATGCGGTGATTCCCGACAGCCTAATCGACGGTTACGTCGCCGCGCTCGCCCGGCTGCCGCTGCTCGCCGGCCTGGTCGCCGCGCCGGACTGGGACGAAACGCTATGCGCATCGGCGCTGGCCGCCACCGCCGCGGCGACCGGCCAGCACGCGCTGGCCGAGCTGCTGCTCGAGGCCGACGACGTCGACGCGGTGCTCGCCTGGCTGCGCGCGGACTAAGAAAGGCGCCGCAGGGGCAGCGTCGCTCCCACATCGGCTTCAGCGACGCTTGGCTATAGTCGTCGGCCCTTCGCCGCCGCCCGTCCGCCGATGCCGTCCAGCGCCCCTCGCACCGCCCGCCCGCTGCCGCGCACCCTGCGCGGCGCCCTGCTGTCCCTGCTCGCGCTCGCCGCCGGTGCGCAGGCGCAAGCACCGGGCGACGACGGGTTCCTCGCGGCGATGCAGGCTGCCGAGCGCGGCCAGCCGGTGCCGCCGGCGATGACCGGCCATCCGGCCGCCGCCTGGCTGGAGCTGGCTGCGCTGCGGCGCAATCTCGACACGCTGCCGTTGGCCCAGGGCCAGGACTTCCTGACCCGGCATGCCGGCGAGCCGGTGGCCGAGGTCTTCCGCGAGAGCTGGTTGCGCGCCCTGGCCAAGCGTCAGGACTGGGCCGGCGTGCGTGCGGCCTGGTCGCCGTCGATTTCGAACGTCGCGCTGCGCTGCATCGAACTCGACGCGCGCGCCCGCACCGGCGCCACCGATGCGCAGTGGACGCGCGACGTGCAGGCGATCTGGCGCAGCAGCGGCGCCTCGCTGCCCGACACCTGCGATGCCCCCTTGCAGACCCTGGCCGCGCGCGGCGGCCTCGACGACGCCCTGCGCTGGGAACGCTTCGACCTGGCGGTTGCCGCGCAGGACGTGGCGATGGCGCGCGGAATCGCGCGCGGGCTCTCCGCCGCCGAGCAGCCGCTGGCGACCGACTACGCGGCCTATCTGCAGGCGCCGCACGCGCGTGCCACCGGCTGGCCGAAAACCGCGCGCAGCCGACTGGTCGCCTCGCACGGACTGGCGCGCCTGGCCAAGGACGACCCACTGGCGGCCGAGGCGCAGTTGCCGGCGGTCGCGAGCGCGCTGGGCTTCACCGAGGAAGACAACGGTCGCGTGCTCTACCAGGCCGCGCTGTGGACCGTGGCGTCCTACCTGCCGGACTCGGCGCGGCTGCTGGCACGGGTGCCGGCCTCGGCCTACGACGAGCGTCTGCACGAATGGCGCGCGCGCGAGGCGATGGCGCGCAGCGACTGGCCGGCAGCGCTGTCGGCGATCCGCGCAATGGGCGCAGCGCAGCGCGCGCAATCGCGCTGGACCTATTTCGAGGCGCGGCTGGCGGCACTGACCGGCGATGCGGCGACCGCCGAGCGGCTGTACCGAGACGCGGCGACGAAATCCGACTTCCACGGCTTCCTCGCCGCCGACCGCCTTGGCCAGTCCTACGCACTGTGCCCCTGGGACTTCGCACCATCGAACGAGGCCAAGACGCGCGTGGCGACCGACCCGGGCATCGTGCGGGCGATGGCGCTGTACCGCATCGAGCGGCCGATCTGGGCGACGCGCGAATGGAGCGCCGCGCTCGAGCGCTTCGACGACGACCAGCGGCGCATCGCGGTGCTGGTGGCCCAGGAGAACGGCTGGTACGACCGCGCGGTGTTCGGACTCGGTCGCCAGCCCGACGAAACCCGGCTCTACGCACTGCGCTTTCCGCTGACCCAGCAGGCGCTGATCGAGCGCGAGGCCAAGCGCCACGGCCTGGACCCGGCCTGGGTCGCAGCCGAGATCCGCGCCGAGAGCACGTTCAACCCGCGTGCGCGCTCGCCGGCCGATGCCCGCGGGCTGATGCAGATGCTGCCCGCGACCGGCGCTGCGGTCGCGCGCCGGCTCGGCCGCAGCTGGGGCGGCGCCGAGAGCCTGTACGATCCGGAGACCAACGTCGCGCTGGGCACCGCCTACCTGCGCGAGAAGAAGGATATGTACGACAAGCCCTACGTCGCGATCGCCGCCTACAACGCCGGGCCGACGCCGACCTCGCGCTGGCTGTCGCAGCGCCCGGACATGGACCCCGACTTCTGGATCGAGACGATCAGCTACCGCGAAACGCGCGAGTACGTCGCCCGCGTGCTGGCCTTCAGCGTGCTCTACGACTGGCGCATGTACGGGCGCGCGGCCAAGCTCGACGAACGCCTGCGCGGTGGCAGCGATGCCCGGCGCACGTCGTTCGCCTGCCCCACGCCGTGAGTGCGATGCAGACCTATCTGGTCGGTGGCGCGGTGCGCGATGCGCTGCTCGGCCAGACGCCGGGCGACCGCGATTTCGTCGTCGTCGGCCAGACCCAGGCGGCGATGGAGGCCGCGGGCTTCCGCGCGATCGGGCGCGATTTCCCGGTGTTCCTGCATCCGCGCACCGGCGAGGAGTACGCGTTGGCGCGTACCGAGCGCAAGGCCGGGCGCGGCCATCGCGGCTTCGTCGTCGATGCCGACCCCTCGGTGACGCTGGAACAGGATCTCGAGCGCCGCGACTTCACGATCAACGCGATCGCCCAGGCCCCCGACGGCACATTGATCGATCCTTACGGCGGCGCGCGGGACCTCGATGCACGGCTGCTGCGCCACGTCGGCCCGGCATTTGCCGAGGACCCGTTGCGGGTGCTGCGCGCCGCACGCTTCATGGCCCGCTTTGCGCCGCTTGGTTTTACGGTCGCCGACGAGACGATGGCGCTGATGCGCGCGATGGTCGACGCCGGCGAACTGGCCACGCTGACGCCCGAACGCGTGTGGCAGGAGCTGCGTCGCGCCCTGGGCTCGGCGCGGCCGTCGGCGTTCGTGCGCACCTTGCACGACTGCGGCGCGCTCGCGGTCGTACTGCCCGAGGTCGATGCACTGTACGGCGTGCCGCAGCGCGCCGAATATCACCCCGAGGTCGACACCGGCACGCATATCGAACTGGTCGTCGACATGGCCGCGCGGCTGGCGCCGGGCGACGATGCGATCGGCTTCGCCGCCCTCACCCACGACCTCGGCAAGGCATTGACCCCCGCGCACCAGCTGCCGCGCCACGTCGGCCACGAGCATGCGGGCGTGCGTCCGCTCGAGGCGCTGTGCGCACGGCTCAAGGTGCCGTCCGCGCATCGCGAGCTGGCGATCGTCGCCTGCCGCGAACACCTCAACGTGCACCGCATCGCCGAACTGCGCGATACCACGCTCTACGAACTCATCGCACGCTGCGATGGCTTCCGCCGGCCTGAACGCATCGACCAGCTCGCGCTGGTCTGCGAAGCGGACAAGCGCGGCCGCCTGGGCAGCACCGACAGCGACTATCCGCAGGGCGCGCAACTACGCCGCGCCCACGCCGCCGCCTGCGCGGTCAACGCCCGCGACCTCGCGGCCGAAGGACGCGCAGGCCCCGCGATCGGCGAAGCGCTGCGGCGCGCACGGATCGCGGCAATCGCGGCAGCACGCGGTGGCGACGACACACCGGCCACGTAGCCGTCGGCATTCTCGAGCCGTTCCAGTACGGGAGCTTCCAATGCGTCAGTTCATGATCCTGCCCTTGGGCCTGTTGCTGGCGGCTTGCAGCCCGCCGCAGGCACCCGCCCCTGCCGCGCCCGCTCCGAGTGCCGCACCGGCCGTGGTCGGCGGCGACCGTGACGCCCACGGCTGCATCGGCTCGGCCGGCTACGCTTGGTGCCCGCGCAGCGCGACCTGCGAACGGCCGTGGGAACTGGCCGAACGCGAAGGCATCGAGAACACTGCACCCGCTGTCGAGGCCTGGTGCGCGGCGCCGGCCGACGCAGATGATCCACGATGAGATGCGCGCGGACGCGGCCGACACCAGCATGCGGCGCGCTGCACGATGGCCATCAACCCATCTCGTGATCGACGGGACGCGAGCTACGACCGCGCCGCACTCTGACCGTGCAGGCGTTCGGGGTCCTCTCGCCGTTGTCCTTGCCCTCTTGGCGAGAGGGTCGCGTGCGCGTCCAACGAGGCGTCGATATGGCCTGCATGCGCCTTCGATTGCAGCTCGATCTCCCACTCGCGTCGGCTCGGAGCGGTTTACGCCCCCGTTCCCCACGGTTCATTCGCTACGAAGCGCGTAGTGCAGGCGGACACAGCCCCGGTCCAGCGTCTTCGCGCTGATCAGCGTCGGACTCAGACGAACTCCTGCGGCGGGAAACAGCGGGCTGCCGCCGCCCAGCAGCTCCGGCATGACGTAGATCTCGATCTCATCGAGCGCCCCACGCTCGATGAGCGCCATCTGTAGCTTGCCCCCTCCCAGCATCCAGACGTCTCCGTCATCAAGCGCTCTGAGTTCGGCGATCAACGCGTCGACATCGTGGCGAATTTCGAGCGTCCCTCGGGGCGCGTCGATGACGCCAGAGGTGACGACAATCACTCTGTGGTGTGGATACGGCCAAGGAGCGGGGTCGCGAGCGAGAAAGTCATACGTGCCGCGTCCCATGACGACCGTTCTGACCCGCCGGAGGAAGACGTTGTAATCGTGCTCCCCGAGCGCCATGCCCTCATAACGCTGCAGCCAATCGAGTCTGTCCCCAGGTGACGCGATGAAGCCGTCAAGGCTGGTCGCGATGTAGCCAAGAATGCGTGCCATGGCGCGCCCTTTTTTATAAGCGAACGTTCGTTTATATTACACCAATGGGCAGATCGAAGAAAGTCTCGGACGAAGAACTGATGGATCGACTCCTCGTCCTCATCGCCAGGGACGGGCCAGGCCTGTCGTTCGCACACGCCGCGCAATGGGTCGATCTCGCGCCTGCCACACTTGTGCAGCGCTTTGGAACGCGAGAGGGCATGGTCGAGTCGACCCTGTCGCATGCCTGGACGCGGTTGGAGCAAGCCACTCACGCCGCCGATGCCCAGGCGTCGGCGGATCCTGCGGGCGCGGTGGACCTGCTCCTGCGCCTGACAGCAAGGGGGGCTGGAGACGTGGACTTCTCGGATGGACTGTTACTGCTTCGAGAGGATTTCCGTCACCCTGCGCTTCGCGCTCGAGGCGCGCAGTGGACCAAGCAGTTGACCACTGCATTGGGACAACGCCTTTCCCGGGATCCGGTGCTTGCCGATGTGCTGGGTCAGCAGTTGGCCAGCGTCTGGCAGGGCGCCATCATCTGGTGGGGCTTCACTCAAAAAGGCACGCTTGAAGACAATGTCAAGGCCGTATTGGACGACTGGTGTCGCATCGCTCTTCGCGCCTGAACGCGGTGTCCCAACGCGTGCCAGCGCACAGCAATCACTGCGGCGCTCCCCCGGATTGAAAGAAACCCTTCTCGATTCTCGACCGCCGATGCCATCGACCGATGCATCGGCCGGCTCGCGCGCTAGTGCAGGCGAGGCCTGCGCGATCGCGGCACTTGCCATCGAATCCGCTCATGGCTGCGATGAGATCGTCGCGCTTGTGACGTCCGCGAGAGCCTGTCGACAATCACCGCACGACCAAGACCGGAGTGAACGATGCGAAGCGCGATCGGTTGGATGCTGTGGACGACGGCGGTGCTCGGCGGCCTCGGCGCGCTGCAAGCGATGGCGGCCGAGCCGCTGCCGCAGTTGCGCGCCTACGAGGTGCCCGCCCCCTGGCGGCAGCCGGTCGCGCCATTGCGCATCGCCGCCGGCACCTGGCAGATCGGCACCGCGCAGTTGAGCGCGCTGCTGCTCCGAGGCGATGCCGGTGCCATCCTGATCGACGGTGGCATGCCGCAGACCGCCGAGCACCTGCTCGCGAACATGGCCGCACTCGGCGTGGCCCCGTCCGACCTGAAGTTCATCGTGCTCAGCCACGCCCATGCCGACCATGCCGGCCCACTGGCGGCCCTGCGTCGGGCCACCGGTGCCCGGGTCGTGGCCAATGCCGAATCGGCGCAGTTGCTCGCACGCGGCGGCAGCGACGACCTCCACTACGGCGATGCCTTTCTCTACCCGCCGGTCGTCACCGATCGTCTGCTGCAGGACGGCGAAACGCTGGCGTTGGGCGACCTGCGCCTGCAAGTGCATTTCACCCCCGGGCACACGCCAGGCGGCATGAGCTGGACCTGGACCGACCGGGCCGACGATGGCACGCCCGTGCGGATCGCGTACGTCGATAGCCTCAGCGCGCCCGATTACCGCCTGCTCGGCACCCCCCGCTATCCGCATATCGTCGACGCCTACCGCGCGAGCTTCGCGCGCGTGCGCAGCCTGCCCTGCGACCTGCTGCTGACCCCGCATCCGGACTTCAGCGGACTGCGCTACGGCGCCACGCTCGAGCGCGCGCACCCAGCCACCTGCGCAAGCTATGCCGATGCCGCCGAGGCCGCATTCGAGGCGCAGCTCAAGGCGGAACGAGAGGGCGCGGCAGACTGAGGGCTGCGTCGGTCGGAGTGGCCGAAGAACGCGCGTACTGCCCTGCCCCCACCCGGTGCGCTGCGCGCACCGACCTCCCCCGCGATGCGGAGGAGGTGACAGCAGAAGCACTCCCCGCGATGCGGGAAAGTGAGGGCAAAAGCCCTCCCCCGCGTGCGAGGCATTGCGCCCTTCACGGGTGGAGGGTTGGGTGGGGGTTACAGGTCGAGGCGATGTCCTCTACTTCTCCCACAAGCAGGGAGATGATCTCCCGCCCCCACCCGGCGCGCTGCGCGCACCGACAGCAGAAGCGCTTCTCCGCGATGCGGAGAGGCGATCACGGCGCTATGTGGTCGCTTCGAGCCGCTGTTGCAATGCCATCGCGGCGGCGGGGTTGCGGGCCTTGGCGGCGGAGATGAAGAACACGAAGGTGTCGCGCGGCACGACCGGGGCGGCGTCGCGCTCGCCGGCGTAGGGCAGGTCGGGCGGGGCGCCGCCCTTCGCCCACTGGCGCGCGCGCTGTGCCCAGGCGTCGAGTTGCAGGCCGGGGTAGCCCTGCGGGTGCTCCTCGCGGCTGGACATCAGCCGGGCGTAGACGAAGTCGCCGGTCAGGTCGGCGAACGAGGGGTAATCGGCCGAGTCGGTGAACACCGTGGCGACGTCGTGCGCACGCGCCAGCGCCAGCCAGGCCGCGCTCTGGAACGAGGGGTGGCGGACCTCGACGGCATGGCGCAGCGGCAGGCCGTCGACCTCGCGCGGCAGCAGCGCGAGGAAGGCTTCGACGTCGTCGGCGTCGAAGCGGCGGTTCGGTGCGAACTGCCACAGCAACGGGCCGAGTCGGTCGCCGAGTTCGGCGATGCCGCCACCGACGAAGGCCTCGATGCGCGGGCCGGTGTCGGCCAGGGCGCGCGCGCCGACGATGTGGCGCGGCGCCTTGAGCGAGAACATGAAGCCCTCCGGTGTCTCCGCGCGCCAGGCGGCGTAGGTCGCCGGCTTCTGCGCGCCGTAGAACGTGCCGTTGATCTCGATCGCGGTCAGCTTCCGGCTCGCGTACTCGAGCTCGCGCTTCTGCACCAGGCCCTTGGGGTAGAAGTTGTCGCGCCACGGCGCGAAGGTCCAGCCGCCGATGCCGGTGCGGATGCCGTCCACCGGCTGCGGCGGGGCGTCGAACAGGTCGATCATGAGCACCTCAGTCGGGATGCTGCGCAAAGCGCAGCCGGTTGTGGTCGGGGTCGACGAGCAGCATCTCGCGCGTGCCCCAGTCGGTGTCGTGCGGCGGTTGCAGGATCGCAACGCCTGCGGCTGCGAATGCGTGCGCGCAGGCATCGACATCGGGCACCTTGAAGTAGACCGCGCCGCCGACCGTGCCATCGCCGGCGTGCCCGCTCAGGAACAGCGTCTGACCGTCGCGGGTGAGCTGCGCGAACAGCGGCAACCCGGGTTCGAAGCGATGCACCCAGTCGACCCGGAAGCCGAGCGCGGCGTAGAACGCGAGGCTGCGCGCGGCATCGGTCATGCGCAGCTGCGGGATGACGGTCTGGCGCATCACACCGCAGCCGGTGCCATGGCAGCCAGCCGCGGCCGCACATGGCGGTCGAGGATCGCGGCCAGCGGTGCGAGCGTCGGTTCGTGCGCGAGCACCTGGTCGAGATACGCGACGAAACGCGGCGCATCGGCCAGATACCGCGGCTTGCCGTCGCGGTAGTGCAGCCGCGCGAACAGGCCGAGGATCTTGAGGTGACGCTGCATGCCGGCCAGGTCGGCATGGCGCGCGAACACGGCGGGATCGGGATCGAGCGGCACCCCGGCAGCGCGCGCGCGGGCGTGGTAGCGCGCGAGCCAGGCATCGACGCGCGCCGGCGGCCAACTGCGGAAGGCATCGCGGAACAGGCTGATCGGGTCGTAGGCCAGGGGTCCACGCACCGCGCCCTGGAAATCGATCACCGCCACGCCCGCGCCGTCGGGCATCAGGTTGCGCGGCATGTAGTCGCGGTGCACGAAGCCCTGCGGCTGCGCCAGCACCACCTCGATCAGCGTCCGCTGCACGGCCTGCAAGCCGGCGCGCGCCTCGGCGTCGAGCGTCACGCCGAGGTGGCGCCCGAGGAACCAGTCTTCGAACAGGTCGAGCTCGCGCTGCAGCATCGGCGCGTCGTAGGCCGGCAGGTCCGCGGGGCACACGATCGCCTGCAGGCGCAGCAATTGCTCGAACGCGGCATCGACCATCGCATCGGCGCCGGCGTCGTCGACGACATCCAGGCAGGTGCGCGGGCCCAGGTCCTCCAGCAGCAGGAATCCGGCGCCGGTGTCCTCAGCCAGCACCGCGGGCACGCGCACGCCGGCCTCGCGCAGCAGCGTGCGGATGCGCAGCCACGGCCGCACATCCTCGAGTTCGGGCGGCGAATCCATGACGATGCGCGCCGGCCCTGCGCCCTGCGTGCGCCAGTAACTGCGGAAGCCGGCGTCGGTCGACGCGCGGACGAGCGTCAGCGTTGCATCGTCGGCCGCATCGCGCGCCCAGGCCAGGCGGGCGGCGCTGCGGTCGGGATCGGCGTCCGGGGAGACGGGAAACGTCGCGGTCATCGGGCGGATGTGTGGGGCGGGATGCGCAGGGTACAAGCTCGGCACGGCCGCGGCATCGCGGCTCAGACCTTCAGGTACCACCGACGCCGGTCCATCCAGGCGGCGACCGCCCACCACAGCGCGACGAACGCCAGTGCGAATGCCAGCGACGCGCCCTGCTCGCCGAGCAGCGGGGCCAGCGGCGCGGCGAACAGCACGCGATAAAGCGGTGCCCACAGGCCGGCGCCGATGGCGAGCAGCACCATTGCGCTCGAACCGGCATAGACCGCGATCGCGTTGACCCCGAACCGGCGGCCCCAGGCCGGCCAGCCGCGCCGGTCGATCAGCAGATGCAGGCCGACGAGCGCGAGCGCGGCCAGCCCACCGGTCCACAGCACGTAGGACCCGCTCCACAGCGGCTTGTTGAGCGGCAGGACCAGCGACCATGCCGCACCCAGCGCGCACGCGACCACGCCCAGCGCCCCCAGCGCACGGACCCGCCCCAAGCGCAGCCAGTCGCCAGCGCGCACACCCAGCAACGTCGTCGCCAGCGCACCCGCCGAGCTCGCCAGGCCCTCGGGATCGTGGCCGAGGCCGGTGACCGGGTCGTAGCGATACAGCCAGGGTGCGAACAGCGCGGTGTCGAGTCGGTCGAACAGATTGCTCCCCGGCGCGGTGCCGCCCAGGCCCAGAGCCACCGCACCGGCCACAAGCAGCGCGGCCAGCAGCGTCCATTGCGCACGCGGCGACAGCGACAGCGCGGCGAGCCCGGCCAGCGCGAAGCACAGGCCGATGCGCTGCAGCACACCCCACGGGCGAACATGCGCCAGGTCGAGCACCCACCAGGCCAGCAGATGCAGCGCCAAGCCGATCAGCACCAACCGCGCCGCGCGCACGAGCACGCTGCGACGCAGCCGGGCAAGGTCGGCGCCGGCCGCCCGCCGCGGCGACAACGCCAGTGCGATCGACACGCCGACCACGAACAGGAACGTCGGAAACACCAGGTCGGCCAGCGTGCAGCCGTGCCAGGCCGCGTGCCGCAGCGGGGCGTAGACGTGGTCCCAGTCGCCCGGCGTGTTGACCAGCAGCATCGCCGCGACCGCGATGCCGCGCAGCGCATCGACGCTGGCCAGCCGCGCCGACGGCGCGGCCCTGTCAGCCGGCCGCACCACCAATCCAGGTGCCACGCAGCGACAGCGTGTCGTCGACCAACGCGAAATCCGCGCGCAGGCCGGGCGCGATGCGACCCAGCCGATCGTCCACGCCGAGGAACTGTGCCGGGTAGGTCGCCGCCATCCGCGCCGCTTCCTCCAGCGGCACGTCGAGCGTGCGCACGGTGTTGCGCACCGCCGCCATCATGTCGAGCGCCGAGCCGGCGAGCGCGCCGGCGGCGTTGCGCACGACGCCATCGACGGCGGTGATCGTCTCGCCGTAGAGCACGTAGTCGGGGCGGTCGGCACCGACCGGGGGCATCGCATCGGTCACCAGAAACACCTTGCCGCGCGGCTTGGCGGCCAGCGCGACGCGCAGGCTGGCCGGATGCACGTGCGCGCCGTCGACGATGATCCCGCACCACGCGTCGCGGTCCTCGAGCGCGGCGCCGACCGCGCCCGGCTCGCGGCCCTGCAGCGGCGACATCGCGTTGTAGAGATGGGTGAAGCCGCGGATGCCCGCCGCCAGGCCGGCGCGCGCCTGCGCCCAGGTGGCGGCGGTGTGGCCGGCGGCGACGATCGCGCCGGCACTCACCAGCGCGCGCACGGTGTCGGCGGGCACGCGCTCGGGCGCCAGCGTCACCAGAGTGACGCCGCCGCGCAGCGAGGTCGCCAGCGCGATCTCCTCGGCATCGGGCACGCGGAACTTGCCCGCATCGTGGGTGCCGCGGCGCTCGGGCGCGATGTAGGGGCCTTCGAGGTGGATGCCGATCACGCCGGGCACGCCGGCGGCGATCGCCGCGTCCACCGCCGCGATCGCGTCGCGCATCACCGCGACCTCGTCGCTGATCAGCGTCGGCAGCAGCGCGGTCGTGCCGAAGCGCCGATGCGCGGCGGCGATCAAAGCGATCGCCTCGACGGTCGGTGCGTTGTTGAACAACACACCGCCGCCGCCGTTGACCTGCGCATCGACGAAGCCCGGCAACAGGTGCAGGCCGTCGAGGTCGTGGCGCTCGACCTCGCGCAGGCGCGGATCGTCATGTGCGAGCAGCGCGGCGATGCGCGCGCCCTCGACCAGCACCGCGAGGTCGTCGCGGAAGCCCGCATCGGTCAGCACGCGGCCATTGACCAGGGCGAAGGTCATCAGACGGTCTCCGTGACCTTGTTGAGGTGCGGCGGCACATCGGGATCGAAGCCGCGCCGCAGCGACAGCGCGTTGGCCGCGCGATAGAAACTCTGCACCGCGAGCAACGGCGCGCACGCGGGCTCGGGCGCGGCGACGACCGGCAGCTCGCCACCGGGCGCGGCCAGCCACACGTCCGCGCCCCGGCCGCGGAACTCGTCGGCGACCGCGCGCGTGCCGGCGTCGGTGCCGTCGGGCTGGGCCAGCAGCAGCACCGGAAACCGGGGGCCGACCAGCGCCATCGGCCCGTGACGCACCTCGGCGGCGCTGTAGGCCTCGGCGTGCAGGCCGCAGGTCTCCTTGAACTTCAGCGCCGCCTCCTGCGCTGCGGCGAGGCCCGTGCCGCGGCCGAGCACGAACAGATTGCGCGCCTCCGCCAGGCCGTCGACCAGCGGCGACCAGTCGCAGGCCCAGGCCGCGCGCATCGCCTCGGGCAGCGCCGGCAGCGCCGCGGCCAGCGCGGTGTCGCCGGTGACGGCCCGCTGCCAGTGCGCGGTCAACTGCAACAGTGCCGACAGCGAGGCCAGATAGCTCTTGGTCGCCGCCACGCTGCGCTCGGGGCCGGCATGCAGCGGCAGCACCGTATCAGCGAGCTGCGCCAGCGGCGCGTCCTCGACATTGACCAGCGCGAGCACATGCGCGCCGGCCGCGCGCGCAGCCTCGGCGTTGCGCAGCAGATCGGGGCTGCGGCCCGATTGCGAGATCGCGATGAACAGCGCGCCGTGCATGCGTTGCGGCGCGGCGTATACCGAGCCGACCGACGGCGAGGCCGATGCGGTGACGATCCCTAAGCGCGTCTCGAACAGGTACTTGGCGTAGGTCGCGGCGTGATCGGAGCTGCCGCGCGCGCAGGTCATCACGAACGGCGGCGGCCGGGCGACGAGGGTGGCGACCAGCGCGTCGATCGCGCCGGCGTTGCGCGCGAACTGCGCGGCGACGACGTCCGGCGCCTGCGCGGCTTCGCGGAACATCCAGGTGCTGGCCGCGTCGCGCGGCGCCTCAATCGCGTGGGGCATCCTCGGGTCCCGGTGACGGCGTCGGACGCGGACGCATCGGCGCGGTCGATCCGCGCACGACCAGCTGCGGCACGAAGCCTTGGTTGTGGGTGGCCTGCGCGGCGACGGCATCGGCGTCCTCGCGCAGGCTGGCGATCAGCATCCGCGCGGCCTGCCGCGCGATGTCCTCGGTG
Organism: Luteimonas sp. TWI596; assembly: GCF_039674105.1. Classification (NCBI taxonomy): domain Bacteria; kingdom Pseudomonadati; phylum Pseudomonadota; class Gammaproteobacteria; order Lysobacterales; family Lysobacteraceae; genus Luteimonas; species Luteimonas sp. TWI596. The sequence goes on along the minus strand of NZ_JBDJMU010000018.1, from coordinate 47,718 downwards.
GCCTGCTTGGCCGTGGTCAGCGGCGGCCACGACTGGCGCGAGAACGGACTGTCCTCGAAGCCGGCGATCGACAGATCGAAGGGCACGTGCATACCGGCCGACTTGGCTGCGGCCAGCACGCCGGCGGCGATCTCGTCGTTGGAGCCGAAGATCGCGGTCGGCGGATCGCGCAGCGCCAGCAGCCGACGCGCGCCGCGGAACCCGTCGTCGAAGGTGTAGTCGCCGGGAACCACCAGGTGCTTGTCGTGCGGAATCCCATAGTCCTTGAGCGCGGCCTCGTAGCCGGCGTGGCGTTCGCCGCTGGAATGGTGCTGCGGCCCGCCCCACAGAAAGCCGATGCGCTGGTGGCCGAGCTGGATCAGGTGTTCGGTGATCTCGTAGGCGGCGTCGCGGTCGTCGACGAACACGCAGGGATGGCCATCGCGCGGGTCCTCGGTGGCCGCGATGATGCGCACCAGGCGGATGCCGCGCGCACTGAGCGCGTCGATCAGCTCGCGGCGCTCGGACATCGGCGCGGTCAGCACCAGGCCGGCCAGCCGCGAGCGCCGTACGAACTCCACCAGTTCTTCCACCAGCAGCGGCGAGCTCGCGTCACAGGGATGGATCTGCAGCCCGAAGCCGGTTTCCCGGCACGCGGCGAGCACGCCGTTCTGCACGCCGATGATGTGGTACGGATTGGGGTTGTCGTAGATCAGCCCGATCACGAACGAGGTCGCGCTGCGCAGGTTGCGCGCCGACGGGTCGGGCTCGTAGTCGAGTTCGGCGATCGCATGCAACACCCGCGCGCGGGTGGCCTGCAGCACCGACGGCTCGTTGTTGATCACGCGCGAGACGGTCTTGAGCGAGACCTTGGCCCGCTCGGCGACATCCTTGATGGTGGGTTTGCGCACGTCCGGCTCCGGCAGTCTCTCAGGCCGCCATCATCGCGCAGCCCGGCGCGCCGCGTGACCGGCACGATGCCCGCGCAGGCCGTAGTACAGGATGTACAGGTAGCACGGCAGCGTCAGTGCCAGGAACACCAGTTGGAAGTCGTAGTGCTGCTTGAGCACCGCGAACAGCTGCGGCACGATCGCGCCGCCGGCGATGCCCATGATCAGCAGCGCCGAACCGGTTTCGGTCAGCCGGCCCAGGCCCTTGATCGCCAGCGGAAAGATCGCCGGCCACATCATCGCGTTGGCAAAGCCCAGTGCCGCCACGAAGCCCACCGCGACGTAGCCGTGGCTCAGAAACGCACCGGCCGAGAACACGATGCCCAGCACCGCCGAGATGCCCAGGTAGCGCTCCTGGCTGACAAACCGCGGGATCGCGACCAGACCGGCGACGTAGCCCAGCAGCATCGCGCCGAGCGTGAACGAGGTGAAGAACTTGGTGCGGTCCAGCGGCAGGTCGAACCCGTTGCCGTAGGTGCCGATCGCATCCCCCGCCAGCACCTCCACGCCGACGTACAGGAACAGGCACAGCACACCCAGCCACAGGTGCGGTAGCTGAAACAGCCCGCGCACGCGCGCGCCTTCGCCCGGTTCGGCCGCGGCGTTGGCCTCGGCCGGGCGCAGTTCGGGCAGCGGCGAGAACAGCACGCCCAGCGCGACCAGCATCAGCACGCCGGCCATGACCAGATACGGCAGGTGGATCTTGGCGGCGAACTCGCCCAGCAACTGCGCGCGTCCGGCCGCATCGGCGGCCGCGGCCTGCGCGCTGAGGTCGCCCATGCCGTGCAGCACCACCGTGCCCAGCACCACCGGCGCCAGGATGCCGGCGACCTTGTTGCAGATGCCCATCAGTGCGATGCGCCGCGCCGCGCTCTCGATCGGCCCCAGGATGCTCACGTACGGGTTGACCGCGGTCTGCAGCAGCGCCAGACCGCTGCCCATCACGAACAGCCCCGACAGCGCACCGGCGTACCAGCGCTGGGTCGAGAACTCGCCAAACAGCATCGCACCGGCCGCCATCACGAACAGGCTCAGCGCCAGACCTTTCTTCATGCCGGTCCGGCGCAGCACCCAGGCTGCGGGCAGCGCGAGGAAGAAGTACGACAGGTAGAACACCATCAGCACCAGGAACGCGTTCACCTCGTCGAGTTCGAACGCCAATTGCACGAACGCGATCAGCGGGCCGTTGACCCAGGTGAAGAAGCCGATGATGAAGAACAGCAGGCCCATGATCGCGATCGAAGTCGCGTGGGTCGGGCGGACGTGCGGTGTCGCGATCGCAGACATCAGGAGCGCTCCGGCGGGCGGGACTGCGGGACCGGCGCGGCGCTGCCGCAGACCGGACATCGAGTACCAACGTTGTCATCAATCCAGGCCGGGCGCTACCCGGCGCTCGCATCATGCCTCAACTTCTGCGCGAAACGCGTGCTGCATTGCGACATGCGCTCGTCATCCGCAAGCGACCCGTGCCATCGGAACTGGCTGATTCGACGCGCTTATCGCGTTCATCCGCGCGGCGCCAGCCGATTGTTGCAAAAGTGTGAAGGATCCAGCCCGTCGATCGACGCCATTGCCGCGAGGCGTTGACATCGTTGTCATGACATGCCGACACTCCGTCGCATCTGGCAGCGGCTGTCATCGTATGGCGCCCTTCCCACCCGGAGCTTTCGTGGCTGCATCTTCTTTCCTGCCGTCGACCGCGCCCCGCCCTGCCGTGCGCGACGCCTTCATCGCCGCCGACGTCGGCGGCACCCACGTCCGTATTGGCCTGGTCGAGGCCACCGGCGATACGGCACGCCCGGTGCGCGTGCTCGAGTACCGCAAGTACGCCTGCGCGGCGTATCCCGGCCTGGCGGAGATCGTCGAGGAGTTCCTTGCCGCCCTGCCCGGGCGCCGGGTCGATGCCGGCGCGATCGCCAGCGCCGGCTACGCGCTGGGCGACGGCACCGTGATCACCGCCAATCTGCCGTGGCCGATCTCGCTCGAGCGCATCCGCGCGCGACTGGGCTTTCGGGACTTCCGCCTGGTCAACGATTTCGAAGCGGTCGCCCATGCCGCCGCCCAGGTCGACGCCAGCGAAGTGCTGCGCCTGACCGGCCCCGACGCCGCCGCGCCGGGGCCGATGCTGATCGTCGGGCCGGGCACCGGCCTGGGCGCTGCGGTGCGCATCCCGACCGCGCATGGCCCGGTCGTGCTGGCCACCGAGGCCGGGCAGGCGGCATTGACCACCGGCCATGCCGGCGAGCAGGCGCTGCTGCGCGAGCTGCAGCGCGGGCGCAACCACGTCCCGATCGAGCATGCGCTGTCGGGCCCGGGCCTGCTGAATCTCTACCGCGCAGTGTGCGCGCTGCAGAGCGTGCCCCCGGTCCACACGGCGCCGGGGGCGGTCACCGCGGCGGCGATCGCAGGCGACGACGCGCCAGCGCGCGCGGCACTGGACGCATTCTGCGGCCTGCTCGGCAGCACGATCGGCGACATGGCGCTGCTCTACGGCGCGCACGGCGGCATCTATCTGGCGGGCGGGATCCTGCCGCAGATCCGCGACTACCTGATGGGCAGCGACTTCGTCGCCCGGTTCCTCGACAAGGCACCGATGCGCGAGGCGCTCGAACGCATTCCCGTGAATCTGGTCGAGCACGGGCAGCTGGGCGTCATCGGCGCCGCCAGCTGGTACCTCGACCGGCTCGACTGACGCGTCGCCGGCGGCGCGACGGTCGGGGAAGGACCCGCGTTACGGCGCGCCCTGCGGGGCGCGCGCGCCGCGGCCAGGCAGTGGGGTACGCCGGCAAGGCACGCACGCGACGGCACGACGGCCGCCGCGGCGCCACTCACATCAGCGATGGGGACCACCATGAACACCCGTAAATCAGTGCTTTCGGCCGCGATCACGATGGGCCTGTGCGTCGCCGCGCAGGCCCAGGCGCAACAGGCGGCCCCCACGTCGGACGCGGCCACCGACCTGGACCGGGTCGTGGTGACCGGTATCCGCGGCAGTTTGGAGAAGTCGCTCGACACCAAGCGCGAGGCGCAGTCGCACGTCGAGGCGGTCTCGGCCGAGGACATCGGCAAGCTGCCGGCCAAGAACGTCGCCGACGCGCTGCAGCGCCTGCCCGGCGTCAACATCAGTTCCTCGAGCGCCAGCGAAGGCGGCTTCGACGAAGCCGACCGGGTGAGCCTGCGCGGCACCAATCCCAGCCTGACCCAGACCCTGGTCAACGGCCACACCATCGGCACCGGCGACTGGTTCGTCCTCAGCCAGACCGCGAACGTGGGACGCAGTGTCAGCTACTCGCTGCTGCCGGCCGAGATCGTGGACCAGGTCGTGGTCTACAAGACCGCGCAGGCCAAATTGGTCGAGGGTGGCACCGCCGGCTCGGTGAACATCGTCACCCGCAGCCCGTTGCAGTTCCCGCAGCCATTCACCGCGGAATTGTCGGTGGGCGCGGTCCATGCCGACCTGCCGGGCGAGACCGATCCGCAGATCAGCGCCCTGTTCAACTGGAAGAACGATGCCGGCAACGTCGGCGTGATGGTCCAGGGCTTCCACCAGAAGCGTCACCTGCGCCGCGACGGCCAGGAAGTGGTCGGCGGCTACGGCGTCATCGGCGCCGATTCGGCGGTCGCGGCGACCAACCCGGACCTGGCCGGCGTGCTCTATCCCAACCTGCTCGGCGCGGTGCTGTTCGAGCAGGAGCGCGAGCGCAAGGGCGGCGTGGTCGACATCGAGGTCAAGGCGTCCGACACCCTCACCCTCGGCCTCAATGCCTTCTACTCCAAACTCGAAGCCGACAACTTCAACCGCAACTTCATGATGTGGGGCAGCCAGTTCGTCAACGGCCAGGCGCCCGCACCGGGTTATGTGGTCCGCAACGGCGTGCTGACCCAGGCCACCTATGCGCCGGTGACCAGCGACACGATCACGCCCTACGGCGTCTACGACATGATCTCGCGCCCGGGCGCGGGCTCCGAATCGAAGTACATCGCCCTCGACGCCGACTGGCAGGCCACCGATGCGCTGGGCATCAAGGTCCAGGCCGGCACCACCCGGGGCCGCGGCCAGAGCCCGACCCAGGACGTGATCGAGACCGGCGTGGCCGGCAACGCCGGCGCCAGCTGGCAGATGCACGGTCTGGGCCACCCGATCGACTGGTCGCTGGGAGGCGACAACACCACCGGCACGCACCTGCCGCAGTTCGGCTGGATCTTCGGCGGCCAGGCGATCGACGTGCGCGACGACGAGGACTGGTTCTCCGCCGACGGCGAGCTCTATGTCGGTCGCGTGCTGTCGTCGCTGGACTTCGGTGTGCGCCACGCCGAGCATGAGCGTCGCAACGACCGGCAGATCGGTCAGGGCCCGAACTGGGCCAGCGACTGGCAGAACTTCGGCGCCTACCCGACGCCAGGCGGCCACTTCCCCAGCGACTTCGGCAACGGCATCGGCGGCAGCGTGCCCGGCGGCATCTGGTACTACACGCCCGAGCAACTGGCCGAACTCAACAGCCGCTTCGCCAACCGCGATCCGGTGGGCCGCTTCGACTTCTCGGGCGTCTACGGCGTCAAGGAGCGGGTGCGCGCCGCCTACGTGCAGGCCAACTTCGAAGGCGATCGCTGGAGCGGCAATATCGGCCTGCGCTACGTCAAGACCGACACCGACGTGAGCTACAACCAGTCGGTGTCCTCGCCCGACGATGTCCCCGGCGCGATCACCGGCTCGGACTTCGGTGCCTACCTGCCGGTGCGCGACGAGAACAACTACAGCAAGCTGCTGCCGAGCCTGAACCTCAAGCTCGACATCACCGACGATCTGGTCGCGCGCTTCGCGGCTTCGCGCACGATGACCCGTCCGGACTTCTCGGCGCTGTCGGGCACGCTGGCGCTCGACGACCTGACCCATACCGGCAGCGGCGGCAATCCGTACCTGGCACCGATCGTCTCGACCAACCTTGACCTGTCGCTGGAGTGGTACTTCGCGCCGCGCGCGTTGCTCGCCGCCAGCCTGTTCCGGATGGACCTGGACGACTACGTCAACTTCGGCACCACCACGATCCAGTACAAGGACCAGGCCGCCAGCGTCGAGGCCGGCCGGGACGTGTACGCCGACTACTTGGTCTCGATGCCGATCAACAGCAACGGCAAGGTCAAGGGCGTGGAGCTGACGTACGAGCAGCCGATCGGCGAACACTTCGGCGTCGCGGCCAACTACACCTACGCCGACGGCTATGCCGAGGGCGGACGCCCGCTCAACGGCACCTCCGAGAACACCTACAACCTGTCGGGCTACTTCGAGAACGAGCGGTTCAACGCGCGCGTGAGCTACACCTTCCGCGATGCGTTCTACGCCGGCGTCAGCCGCACCGACGCGTTCTACCAGGACGACTTCGGCACGCTGTCGGCCTCGCTCGGCTTCAAGGCCAGCGACTGGCTCACCGTCACGCTCGAGGGTCTCAACCTCAACAACCCCGACCACAAGTACTACACGCAGACCACCGCCGGTTACCTGCCTTACGCGTTCTACTCCAACGGCCGGCAGTACTACCTCAACTTCCGCTTCAAGTTCTAAGCGCGCAGGTGCGCCGCGTCCGGGTTCTCCGGACACGGCGCGCCCGCATCGCCTGCGGGCCTCCGGCCCGCACCGGCGGCGCCGCATTCGTGCGGCGCCGCGCATTTCTGATGGAATATCGCGTATGCCTGTTCGCTTGATCCCGCGCCTGCCTGCCGTCGCGCTCGGCCTGGCCGCCGCCGCGCTGCTGACCGCCTGCGCCCCGCGTCCGCAACGGCCGCACGAGGTGGTTGCCGCCCCGGCCTTGATTCCCGCCCCTGCCCGGCTCGTGACCGGCGACGGCGGCTTCGACCTCGACGCGGCCACACCGCTGCACGCAGACAGCGAGGCCGCGCAGCAGGCGGCGCGCCGATTCGCCGCGCTGGCCGCGAGGTCCAACGGTTTGCGCCTGGCCGCACCCGCGGCCGGCGGCCCGGCGCCCGGTGCGATCGCATTCGTGCTCGATCCGGCGGTCTCGCCCGAGGCACCCGAAGGCTATGCGCTGGCGATCGGGTCGGACGGGATCGTCGTGCGCGCATCCAATGCGCGTGGCCTGTTCCACGGCGCGACGACGTTGTGGCAGTTGATCGCGCAGGCCCAGGGCGAGGCGATGACGCTGCCGGCGTTGCGGATCGACGATGCCCCGCGCTTCGGCTGGCGTGGGCTCATGCTCGATTCGGCGCGGCATTTCCAGAGCGTCGACGAGATCAAGCGCGTGCTCGATGCGATGGCGATGCACAAGCTCAATGTCTTCCATTGGCACCTGACCGACGACCAGGGCTGGCGCATCGAGATCAAGCGTTATCCGCGTCTGGCCGAGGTCGGCGGTTGCCGCATTCCGGCCGGCGACGGCGGCATCGATCCTGCGACCGGCGCGCCGGTGCCCTACTGCGGCTACTACACCCAGGACCAGGTCCGCGAGATCGTCGCCTATGCCGCGGCGCTGCACATCGAAGTCGTGCCGGAGATCAACGGACCTGGACACGCACAGGCCGCGGTCTCGGCCTATCCCGAGCTCGGTGTGCTCGACACGCCGGTGCCGGTGCTCGCCGAATGGGGTGTCAACCGCACGCTGTTCAATGTCGAGGAATCGACCTTCACGTTTCTGGAAAACGTACTGGCCGAGGTGGTCGACCTGTTCCCGGGCCGCTACGTGCACGTCGGCGGCGACGAGGCGGTCAAGGATCAATGGGAGGCCTCGCCGCGGGTGCAGCAGCGCATGCGCGAACTCGGCGTGCGCGACGAGGCGCAGTTGCAGAGCCATTTCATCGGCCGCATGGAACGCTACCTGTCCACGCACGGCCGGCGCCTGATCGGCTGGGACGAGATCCTGGAGGGCGGCCTGCCGCCGGAGGCGACGGTGATGTCGTGGCGCGGGATCGAGGGCGGCATCGCCGCTGCCGCGCTCGGCCACGACGTGGTCATGAGCCCGTCGTCGGACCTGTATCTGGATTACCTGCAGACCGACGCGCCGGACGAGCCCCCGGGCCGGCCGTCGATGGTCACCCTCGAGCAGGTCTACCGGTTCGAGCCGGTGCCCGCCGCGCTGCCGGCGGCGCAGCGCCATCACATCCTCGGCGTGCAGGCGAACATGTGGACCGAGCACACGCGCAGCTTCGCGCGCCTGCAGCACAACTTGTTTCCACGCATGGCGGCGCTGGCCGAGACCGCCTGGTCGCCCGCCGAGGCGCGCGACTATGCCGGTTTCCTGGCACGCCTTCCGATGCAGTTGCAGCGTTACCGGGCGCTGGACATCGCCTACGCGCAGACGCCGTTCCAGGCGTTGGCGACGATCGAGGGCGACCGCCGCGATGGGACTGCGCGGGTGACGCTGCGCAATCCGCTGGGCTACCCGATCCGCTACACCCTCGATGGCCGCGCGCCGGATGCCGGCTCGCCGCGCTACACCGCGCCGCTCGATGTGCGGTTGCCGGCGCAGGTGCGCGCGGCCGCGTTCGCCACCGACGGCACGCCACTGGCGCCGGCCACGACCCATGCGGTCGATGCGACCTCGCTGCTGACCCGCCACAACGCCGAGCTGGCGGTCTGCCCCGATGTCGGGCGCCTGCTGCTGCGGCTCGAGGACGACGGTCCGCTGACCGGCGAGCGCGCGATCTTCAACGTGACGATCTTCCACCCTTGCTGGCTGTGGCCGGCGGCGGACCTGGGCGACATCGACCGGTTGACGGTTCGCGCCGGGCGCATGCCCTACGCGTTCCAGCTGGCCCACGACGAGCCGCAGCGCACCTTCCTGCCGGCGCGCACCGCGCACGGCGAGCTGCAGGTCCAGGGCGAAGGCTGCGCCGGCCCGGTGCTGGCGACGGTGCCGTTGCCGGCCGCGCCCGACGCCGACGGTTTCGTCAGTCTCGACGTGCCGCTCGACACCGGCGCGCTGGCGTCGCGGCGTACGACCGATCTGTGTCTTCGCTTCACCGGCGACACCCGGCCGACGATGTGGGTGGTGGACGCGGTCACGCTGCAGCCGCGTTGACGGCCCGCGGCGGGCGCCTGGACTACCGGCGCTCGCCGTCGATGCGCAGCAGCAGGTCGCGCAGTGGCGTGAGCCGGGTCGCCAGGCCCGCGATCACGCCCAGCGTGTTGGCCAGTGCGTCGGCCGGGTCCTGCATGCGGGTCTGGGTCAGCGCACCTTGCGCGAACTCCAGCCCGATTCCCAGCAGCACCAGGCCCAGGCCGGCACCGAGCAGCGAGGGCCAGCGCGCGTAGAGCTGGACCGCGGCCGCCGCCAGGGCCGCGTAGGCGAGGAAATGGCCGAGCTTGTCGCCATCGGGCACGTCGGGCATCGGCACCGACGGCGCCAGCGACAGCACCACGACAGCCGCGATCGCCGCGATCCACAGCCCGCACCACAGCCTGGGCCGGCGCAGCGGCTTGAGCGCGCTGCGTCGCACGCGCGGCCCCGCGGCGCGGCTCACAGCCGGTGGCTCAGATCGCCAACGAGGAACGCGTGTTCGAAGTCGACATCGCGAGCGAAGCCGATCGCCTGGAACGCCTCGCCCATGCCACCGGGCAACGTCAGTTTCTTGACCTGCTGGCGCAGGGCGTAGCGGGCGGCTTCGTCGTCGGCCTGGGCTTCGTGCGCGGCCAGGCGCGCATCCAGGCGGTTGCCCAGCAGCAACGAGGCCTGGGTGCAGTAACCGGCGAATTCGAAGCCGGCCCCGGTGCCCGCCTCGGCCAGCGCGGTGAAGTCGACCGAGGCGGTCAGGTCCTGCAGGCCCGGCAGCGCCAACACGTCTGGCGACACTCGGTGGCGGTGGAAGGCGCGCAGAGTGCCGTCGCTGCGATCGTCGCGGTAGTACTCGCTGCGCGGGTAGCCGTAGTCGACGAACAGCATCGCGCCGCGCCGTAGCCCCCCGGCCACCGCCTGGACCCAGTAGGGCAGTTGCGGCAACAGTTCGGAGCGGTAGCCTTCGGGCAGCGGCGCGCCGCGCTGGCGCTCGATGTGTCGCACCGCCGGCGCCAGCAGCGCATCGGCCGGGCGCAGCGCGGTCGCGAAGCCGCCATCGTCGGCAACGACGACGTACTCCTCGTACACCTCGCCGCCCTGCACTGCGAACCGCGGCGTCGGCAGCGCATCGACGACCTCGTTGGCGAACAGCACGCCGTTCCAGTCGTCGGGCATCGGGCCGTCGAGCCAGTGCACACGCGCGAACAGCGCGGCCGGCAGCCGCGCGGCCAGATGCGCGCGCTGGCGCTCGCGCAGGTCCGCGCTGGGCTCGAGGATCGCGTAGCGCGCAGGCACGGCATCGAGCGCGGCCAGATGCGCCAGCGCATCGGCAGCGAAGGCGCCGCTGCCGCCGCCGACCTCCAGCACCTGGGCCTCGACGCCGATCTCGCGCAACACCGGCGCGATCGCCTCGGCGATGCATTCGGCGAACAGGCTGCCGAGTTCGGGCGCGGTGACGAAGTCGCCGGCCGCACCGAACTTCGTCGCGCCAGCGCTGTAGTAGCCCAGGCCGGGCGCATACAGCGCCAGCTCCATGAACTTCCAGAACGGGATCGCGCCGCCGGCCTCGGCGATCAGCGCGCGAATCGCCGCACGCAGGCGTTCGCTGTGGGCAAGGGCATCTTCGGAGATAGGGGGAGCGGACATGGACGGGGCTTGGCGGTCACAATGCACAGCATACCGAGCCTGCCCGAACGCGACCGTCAGGAGCCCGCATGGACACCCCGCGCCCCGTCGCGCTGATCACCGGCGCTGCGCGCCGCCTCGGCGCTGCGATCGCCCGTCATCTACACGCCCACGGCCACGACGTCGCGCTGCACTGCAACGCCTCGCGCGACGACGCCGATGCGCTGGCCGCCGAGTTCGAGGCGTTGCGCCCGGGCAGCGCTGCCGTGCTGTCGGCCGACCTGGCCGAGGCCGACGCCGCGGCGGCCCTCGTCGCGGCGTCGGTGGCCCGCTTCGGCCGGCTCGATGCCCTGGTCAACAACGCCGCGGCGTTCGTGCCGGCATCGCTGGCGGACAGCGACGCGGCCCTGTTCGACGCGCTGATGGCGGTCAACGCCCGCGCGCCGTTCCTGCTCGCACGCGCCGCCGCGCCGCACTTGCGCAGCGCCAGCGGCGCGATCGTCAACATCGCCGACCTCTATGCCGAACGCCCACGCGCCGACCTGGTCGCCTATGCGGCATCGAAGGCGGCGCTGCTCGGACTGACCCGCAGCCTCGCGGTCGCGCTGGCGCCGCAGGTGCGGGTCAACGCGGTCGCGCCGGGCGCGATCCTGTGGCCGGAGGACGGCGGCGATCCCGAGCTGCGCGCACGCATTCTCGAGGCGACCCCGTTGCGCCGGCAGGGCCGGGTCGAGGATATCGCCGAGGCGGTCGGCTGGCTGCTGCGCGGGGCCGGCTTCAGCACCGGTGAGGTCCTCCACGTCGACGGCGGCCGCATGCTGTGACCCGCGACGGCTTGCGCACGCTGCTGTCGGTGCTGCTGGGTGCAGCGGCCTGGCTGCTGGCGGGCCTGGCCATGGCGGCCCCGCTGGTCCCGCTCGATGGCCGCTGGCAAGCCGCGGACGCACAGCAGGCGCAGGCGTTCGATCCGCAGCGCGGCCTGACGCTGCCGCGTGCAGACGACGGCCACGCGGTGCAGCTGTGGCCGCGCGACGGCCAATGGCCGGCCGGCCCCTGGGTCCTGGAGGTCCGGCAGGCGGCGCTGCAGCATGTGACTCTGGAGTGGCCGCCCGGCCAGCCGCAGACGCGCGCGCAAACGATCCAGGTGCCGGGACAATGGCCAGGGCACGGCCGCCTGGGGTTCCACGTCGTGTCGCCGCCACCAGACGGCGCCCCGCTGACGCTGCGGGTCCAGGCCCACGGCAGCATGCCCGGCACGCTGCTGTGGACGGTGGTGTCGGAAAGCGACTATCTGCAACGCGATGCGCGCTGGCTGGCGATCGCGAGCGCGTGCCTGGCGACGATGCTGGCGATGGCGGTGATGGCGGCGTTCTTCGCCTGGCGTCTGCGCGACGCGACCTTCGCGTTCTACGCCCTCTATGTGGTGGCGTTCGCGCTGGTGATGGCGCTGCAGACCGGCTACACGGTGCATCCGCTCGGCCAGCAGTGGCTGGGCGAAGCCACCCGCTTCTGGGGGCGGCTGGCGACCGCGACCGCGATCGTCAGCGCGATCCTGTTCCTCGACCGCTTCGCCGACCTGCCGCGCCTGTTGCCGCGCGGCCGACGCTGGCTGCGCGGCTACGCTGCGGTGGTGGCGTTGTGTGCGGTGCCGGCGCTGGTGCCGCTGCCGGCGCTCGAGGCATTGGGCCGGACGCTGATCAACCCGCTGCTGGCGCTCGGCGCGCCGCTGCTGCTGGGCGCTGCCGCGCTCGCCGCGCATCGCGGGTCGCGGCTGGCAGGCGTGTTCCTGATCGGCTGGACACCGCTGCTGCTGGTCACCGCCCTGTCGAGCCTCGGGCTCGGCGAGCGGATCGGCATCGCCTGGGACGACGGCCTGGCATCGCTGGCGAGCGGCGCGTTCGAGGCGCTGGTGCTGGCACTGGGTCTTGCCGAGCGCAGCGCGGGCTTGCGCGGCGAGCGCGACCTCGCCCTGCGGCAAGCGCACACCGACGCACTCACCGGCCTGCTCAACCGGCGCAGTTGGGATGCGCGCCTGCCAGTGCTGTTGGCTGCCGCGCCGGCCCATCTGTCGGTGATGTTTCTCGACCTCGATCACTTCAAGCGCATCAACGATGCGCTGGGGCATTCGACCGGCGACCGCTGTCTGCGCGAAGTCGCGCGCGTGCTGCGGCTCGAACTCGACCCGGCCTGGCCGGTCGCGCGTTACGGCGGCGAGGAGTTCGTCGTCGCCCTGCCCGGCACCGATGCTGCGACCGCGCTGCAGATAGCCGAGCGGATCCGCACGCGCTTTCGGACCGCGCTGGCCGATTTCGACGCGTTGCGCCCGACGGTCAGCATCGGCGTGGCCGCCCACCGGGCCGGCGAAGATGCCGACACCCTGCTGCGACGGGCCGACCACGCGCTGTACCAGGCCAAGCAGACCGGCCGCGATCGCGTGCAGTTGGCAGGTTGAGCCGGACGCGTGGGGCTACGGTGCCGGGCCTACATCCTGCTCGACCAGATCGGCCAGCGGGTGCGCCGCCACGCAGGCGCGCACTGCGGCCTGCAGGGCCGGCAGGCCGGCGAACAGGGACGGTTCGGCGAACGCACGGCGCACTGCGGCCGGAAGCCCGTCGAGGTCGCGCAGCCACAGCGCCGCACGGGCCTGTTGCAGCCGCGCGGCATGATCGAACTGGTCGTAATCCTGCGGGCAGACGATGGCCGGACGCGCCTCGGCCAAGCAGCGGTAGAGAATGCCGGCGCCGCCGTGGTGCACGACAAGATCGTAGCGCCCGACCCAGCGCGCATAGTCGACATGGGCGAGCCGCTGGTAGTTGCCGCTGCGTTCGTGGTGGTCGGCCGCGACGTCGCCGTCACTGAAATGGATCTCCAGCTCGGGCATCGCCGCGGCCAACGCGCGCAACCGCACGTCGACCCCGTCCTTGGCCCAGCGCAGGTGCGTGCCCAGCGTGACCAGCACATGTCGGCGTCCCGCGACGAACACCGGCGCCGCACGCGGCGGCAGCCACGGCGTGTCGTCGCCACCGGCCGGCAACCGCGGCCCGACGAAGCGCAGCGCCGCCGGCCAGGTGCGCGGGAACTCCAGCGCCGCGATGCCCAGCGCGAGGATCCGCTCGGGCGAGTAGACCGCTTCGGTGCCATCGCCCCGGTACAGTTGCGGCAGACCGAGCGCGCGCATGCGCGTGCGGTGCATTCGATGCACGCCGCGTTTGAAGCCGCGAACCGCCCAGCGCGCCAGTGTCTGCCACAGCCGGGCGCCAGCATGCGTCGCCGGCAGCAGTCCGCCCATGTAGGCCGGCGGCCCGTCGGGCGTCTCGACCACGCATGGCGACGGTAGGCTGGTCCACCAACGGATGCCCAGCGATTGCGCGACGGTGCCGGCAACCGGCACGGTGAAATCGGCGATCACCAGATCCGGCGACGCCTGCGCATACTCAGCACGCAAGGCCTGCGCGAAGTGCGTCATGACCCCGAGCGCGTCGCGCAGTTGTCGATGCATGCGCAGCGGGTGGTTGCGTACCGCATGGCGCGGGTCGGAGATCGCATCGAGGACGCGCTCGGCGTCGGCATCGAGCAGCGGTACGCCGGCAAGCCCGGCACGCGCGACCTGCGCCATCGCCGACGGCGTCGACAGCACCCGCACCGCGTGCCGCGGCGCGAGCTCGCGGGCGATCGCCAGGATCGGATGCAGATGTCCGCTGTAGGGCGGCGCGATCAGGTCGATGCGCATGGCGTCGCCGCGACGAAGTCCGCGCACAGGGCCCGCACCTCGGGCCGCTGCAGATAGTCCAGATGGCCGCCGCCGACCGGCAGCGCGGGCCCGCGCCAGCCCAGGCGCGAGATCCAGTCGCCGCGGCCGCGCACGCACAGCAGGCGGGCCACGTCCGGCGCCCGCCGCGCCACCGGCCCGTAGGCGAATACGTGCAGCCGTTGTGCCAGTCCCACCGGCAACCGCAGATTGGCCAGCAGTTCGAGCCCGCAACTGCCGGCCAGCACCACCACCGCGCCGCCACCGTCCAACGCCGCGGCCACCGCCGCGCCGTGGCGCCGGGCGAACGCGGGACGACGGGCGACGAGGTAATCGCCGGCATTGCGCAGCGCTGCCAGCGGCAACGGCACTGCGACGTGGCCGGCGCGCGACGCGGTGTAGGGGAAGTTGCACGGGAGCAGGTCGCGACCCGGCCCGCGCAGCGTGTCGAGGAACGCCGCCTGCTGCGGGCTGAGCGCGCAGCGCGCCGGGTCGCTGCGGCCGGTCAGAAACGCGATGCGGACTCTCCCGCTGTCGGCGTCAGGCGGCATGGAACCGGCCATCGGCATGCACGCGGTAGCGGCGGCTACGCCAGCGCACCGTGCGCACGCAGACCGCATGCAACACATGCAGCGGCTGCAACAGCTCGGCCAGCAGCGACAGCACCGGCCGCGGTGCGGACGCGACGCCGAGCCCGCGTTGCAGCGCCCATGGCACCCAGGCCCGAAGCGCCAGCACACCGGCGACCGCCACGGCACCGGCCAACCCGGGGCGCCATGCCAGCGCCACGAGCATCGCCCACAACAGCAGCGGCGGCAGGCCATGCAGCAGCACGATCGCCGCCCGCGTGCGTGGCGGCTGGCGATGCAGCAGCAAGGTGGCAAACAACATCCAGCGATGCATCTGCCGCACGTAGTGCGCCGGGCCGTCGAGGCTGGTGCGCACCGCGACCGGCGCGATCGTCTGCGCAATGCGGCCGCCCTGTGCGCGGACGTGATCGGCCATCGCCAGGTCGTCGGCCAGCGCGCCGCGCAGCGGCGAAAAGCCGCCGATCGCGCGCAGGCGCTCGGTGCGCAGCGCGTAGCACATGCCGTTGATCGACACTGGCGGCGCCCAGGCCAGCGGCGCGAGATAGGTCAGCGCGGCGTTGTCGTTGACGAAGCACGCGAGCAGGCGGCCGGGCCAGCGCTCGCCGTCGTCGCGATAGCCGGGCAGCGCCGTCGCCAGGTCGGCCGCATCGAGGGCAGCGACCAGGCGTGCAAGCGCATCGGCCGACAGCGTGGCGTCGTCGTCGAGCACCAGGCAGACCGGGGCCTGGACCTGCGGCAACGCACTCTCGAGCTTGTAGATCTTGGGATTGCAGCCGTCGGGCGCAGGCGGCAACACGCACACGTCGATCGCAGCGCCAGGGTACGCGGCGCGCACGGCAGCGACCGCCGCGAGTGCCTGCGCGTCGTCGGCATCGAGCAGCCAGTGGAAGCGCGCCAGCGGCAGCGCGTGCACGGTGGCGCCGAGCACGTCGCGCAGCCGGGGGTCGCCGCCGAGGATCGGCTGCAGCACGGCGACGTCCTGCATCCGCCGCGCCGATGGCGGCACCGGACGTGCGTGCTGGCGCCGCAGTTCGCGCCACGCGCAGGCGCCGCGCAGCGCCAGCAGTGCGGCGTAGGCGCACGCGCAGACGAGCGCGACGCTCACCGCGCCCACTGCGCACGCTGCCAGGCGACGAAGGCCTCGATGCCGTCGGCCAACGACACGCTCGGCGGTCCCAGGTCGGCGAGCATGCGCGCCGGATCGAAGGTCTTGGAATAGGCGAACACGCCGACGCCGAAGCGCGTGATCGGCGGCTCGCCGCGCAGCCGCAGGCCACGCCACAGCCATTCGGCCACGGTGGCCGCACGCAGCGCCGCGCCGATGCGTACGCGCCGCGTCGGCGGCGGCAGGTCCAGTTGCGCCAGCACGTCGAGCAGCAGCGCCTGCAGGTCCACCGGCTCGGCATTGGTCAGGTTGTAGCTCTCGGCCGGGCGCGGCATCGTCGCGATCCGCAGCAGGTAGTCCGACAACGTGTCGATCTGCACCAGATCGCCGATCACCGGCCGGTCCTGGCCGACGAACCGGGGCAACGCACCGCGTCGCGCCGCTTCGAGGATGCGCGGAAACAGCACCGTGTCGCCGACGCCGAACACTGCGCGCGGCCGCACCACGACATGCTCGCCGGGATAGGCGCGCACCAGTTGCTCGCCGGCGTACTTGGTCTGCGCGTAGCGGTTCACGAAGTCCGGCCCGATCGGACTGTCCTCGCGCAGGCCCAATTGATGGGTCTCGCGGTAGAACACCGAACTCGACGACAGGTAGACCAGCCGCGGCAGGCCGTGGCGCTTGCAGAACTCGATGACATGCGCGGTCGCGTCGATGTTCTGCGCCCGATACTGCGCAGGCGTGCCCCAGGGCGAGGACCGCGCGGCGGCATGGATCACCACGTCCGGTCGGAACGGCAGGTCGAACGGCCGGCTCAGGTCGCATTGCACGTAGCCCGGCAGGTCGGTCGCACGGCGCCCGGTGCCCCACAGCGTCAGGTCGGCGCGCGCGGCGTGGCGGCGCAGGAACGCGCCGCCGACGAAGCCCGACGCGCCAGTCACCAGGATGCGCATGCGGCCGCCTCCGGTCGGGGCGCGGGCGTCTGCGCGCGATAGCGGTCCAGGCTCGCCTGGCAATGCGAGGGCACGATGGCCACGTCCGCGGCCTCGTGGGCCAGCGTGTGCAGCCGCGCGAGCGTACGCGTATAGGCCGGCCAGTCGTGGGTCACCAGCCGCGCCGGCCATGCCGGCAACCGACGCTCGCGGAACGCCAGGTGCGACCAGCAGGCATCGGCGCACAGCAGCACTGCGCGGTCGTGCGCATCGCGCAGGCACAGGCCCAACTGCCGCGGCGCATGGCCCGGCAGCGCAACCGCGAACAGGCTGCCGTCGCCGAACAGGTCGTGGCCCTCGCCCAGCGCCTGCCACGGCGCGGGCAGCGGCCGCGCGACCGCCTCGTCGGCATGGCGCAGGCGCGCGTCGAAATCCGGCGGCAACAATGCCGGCAGCCAGCCGTTGCGCAGCCCGCGCAACCGTGGCATCGCGCGCAGGGTGTCGAGGTCCTCGCGCATGCACACGAAGCGGGCATTGGGCAGGTCGCGCAGGCCGGCGATGTGGTCGGCATGGAAATGCGAGATCAGGCACCAGCGGATATCGGCCGGTCGCAGCCCATACGCGGCGAGTTGCGCCTCCAGGCGTTGCTCGGCCGGCAGCACGACCGGTGTGGCCCAGCGATACAGGCGCTCGGGCAGCCGTGCGGTCGCGTCCAGGAACCGCGGCGCGTAGCCGGTGTCGTAGAGGATCGCGCCCTGCCGCGGATGCACGATCAGCGCGACCATCGACGGAAACGCCACGCTGGCCCAGCGCCCGCCGGCCAGCGTCACCCGCTCGCAATGCCGGCAATGCCCGACGTCGAACAGGGTCAGGGCGAGGCGCACGTCAGTACCGCAGCACCGCGCCGCCCAGCGACAGCCCGGCGCCGGTGCCCAGCAGCAGGCAGGTCTGGCCACGCTGCAGGCGGCCGCCCACGATCGCGTGGTGCAACGCGTGCGGTAACGAGGCCGCGACCTGGTTGCCGTGCTCGGCGAGGATCCGCACCACGCGCGCTTCGGGCAGCCGCAACGCGCGCACGATCCGGTCCAGGCCCCCGCCGGAGGCCTGGTGCGGAACCACGCAGTCGATCGCATCCAGGCCGATGCCGGCCGCTGCCAGCAGGCGTTCGAGCAGGCGCGGCAGACGACGGCCCGCCAGCCGGAACGTCGCCGGGCCGTCCATCTCGAAGCGGTAGACGTCCGGATCGATGTCGCAATGCGCCCGATCGCCGGGCGCGATCCGCGTGCCGCCACCGCGGATCCGGCACGCGTCGGCGCTGTCGGCATAGGTCTCCATGCGCCAGGCCAGTAACGCCGAGTCATCGCCCGGTGCTGCGGCGCCCAGCACCAGCGCGGCGGCGCCGTCGCCGAACAGCGGCGCGGTCAGCGGGTCGTCGGCGCGCAGCCCGCGCGAGGGCAGCTCGCTGGCCACGACCAGCACGCGACGATAGCGGCCAGTGGCGATGCCCGCCGCGACCAGGTCCAGCGCGACCACAAAGCCCAGGCAGGTCGCGTTGACATCGAAGGCCGGGATGCCCGAATCGCCGAGACCGAGCGCGCGCTGGACCAGCGCGGCCTGGCACGGGATCGGCTGCTCCATGACCGCGCAGGTGGAGACGATCGCGTCGAGCGTCTCGCCGCCGATCCCGGCCGCCGAGAGTGCCGCCTGCGCGGCGCGCGCCGCCATCCACGATGCAGTCTCGCCATCGGCGGCAACGCCGCGCCAGGCCACGCCGGTTGCCGCCTCGCTGGCGCCGGACGCCAGGCCGAGCCGCGCATCGAAATCGCTCGACGGCACCCGCCGCGCAGGGCGATGGCAACCGCTGCCCAGGATCCGCAGTGCAGGGCCTGCGGTCTGCATCAGGCGGGACACCCGGCCAGCGCGTCGATGCGCGCAAACGCCGTGTCGCGGTCGGGATGGACGGCCCACAGCTGCGCGAGGGTGCGGCCGTCGACCGGATGGCGCAGGTCCGGCGCGATCTCGGCCAGCGGCTTGAGCACGAACGCATGCCGCAGTTCATCGCGCGGAATGCGCAGGTTCCCCGCGCCGGTCAGCACGCGGTCGTCGTAGAGCACGATGTCGATGTCCAGCGTCCGGTCGCTGTAGCGCGGTCCGCTGCGGTCGCGCCCGTGCGCGTCCTCGAGCGCGTGCAGCCAGGCGTTGAGCGCGTCGGGCGGCAGGTCGGTCTCGATGGTCGCGGCGGCATTGAGGAAATCGGCGCCGTCGTAGCCCACCGCCGGGAAGCGGTAGGTCTGCGACACGACGAGCACGGGGAAGCGCGCGCGCAGCGCGTCCACCGCGGCGCGCAGGTGACGCTCGGGATCGAGGTTGCTGCCGAGGCTCAGGCAGGCGATGGCCATGGTGGCGCTCCTGTGGGGAGCGCCATGATCGCGCATCGTCCGCCCGAGGTCAGCGGGGGCGCGCGTCTTCCAGCGCCGGCGCCGCCCGGGCCGGGCCCGCGTCGGCGGTCGGCCCGCCTTGCAGGCGCACGTCCATCGGCGCGTCGCTGCGGGCCTGGAACACCCGCAGGTCGAACTCGGGCAGGATCGCCAGCAGGTGGTCGAAGATGTCGGCCTGGATGCCCTCGTAGACCGTCCACCCGGTGTCGGCGGTGAAACAGTAGATCTCCAGCGGCAGCCCGGTCTCGGTGGGCTGGAGTTGGCGCACCAGCAGGGTCAGCTCCTGGTTGATGCCGGCATGGTGGCGCAGGTAGTGCTCGACGTAGGCGCGGAAGGTGCCCAGGTTGGTGACCCGGCGGTGGTTCACCGGCTCGGCGCCGCGCGCGGCCAGCGCGGTGTTCCAGTCCGACAGCTCCTGGTCCTTGCGGTCGAGATAGGCATCGAGCAGCACGAAGCGGCGGAAGCGCGCGATCTCGTCGGCAGCCAGGAACCGCACACTGCCCTGATCGAGATACAGCGCACGCTTGATCCGGCGGCCGCCGCCCTCCGACATCGGCCGCCAGTTCTTGAACGCGTCGCTGACCAGCTTCTTGGTCGGCACCGTGGTCACGGTGCGGTCGAAGTTGCGCACGGTGATCGTATGCAGGGCGATGTCGATCACGTCGCCGTCGGCGTTCTGGCTCGGCATCTCGATCCAGTCGCCGATGCGCACCCGGCCGTCGTTGCTGATCTGCACGCTGGCCACCAACGAGAGAATGGTGTCCTGGAAGATCAGCATCAGCACCGCGGTCATCGCGCCCAGGCCGGTGACGATGTGCAGGAACTGCGCGCCGATCAGCGTGGCGATCACCGAAATGCCGACCAGCACGAACATCACGATCTTGGCGACCTGCAGGTAGCCCTTGATCGGCTTGTTGTGCGCGTCGGGACGTCGCTCGTAGTTGTGGTTGACCACATCGAGCGCGCGCGAGATCGCCAGCGCGATCGTCACGACCACGAAGATCTGGCACAGCCGCTCCACGATCAGCACCAGTTGCGGCGGCAGATCGGGCACGGCGTTGATGCCGGCCGAGATCACCAGCGCCGGCACAATGTTGGCCAGCCGCGGAATCACCCGCAGGCGCACCTGTCGGTCGTGCTGCGCGCCGCCCAGCGGCGTGCGCTGCAACACCCGACCGAGGCCGCGCAGCAGGATGCGCTTGGTGATGAAATTCGCCAGCCACGCCAGCAGGCACAGAGCGGCCAGTACGGTTGCGGTGTACGCCCAGGGATAGGGCGCCAGCAGGGTGCTGAGTCGTTCGAGATGGGGCTGCATCGTGCGGGAATCTCCTGTTGCGGCCGCGTATCCGCGGCGGCGCCGGGACCCGCGGATCAGTCCTGGCGACTGCGTTCGATGATCACGCCGACCGCGCGTGCACCACGCACCGCACCCGGCTTGCTGAGCTTCAATCGTACCCAACCGACGTTGAACTCATCGATCACAAGCGCCGCGCAGCGCTCGGCCAGGGTCTCGACCAGCCCGAATTCCGACGCGCCGACATAGTCGATCAGCCGCTTGCTGACGGCCTTGTAATCGAGTGTGCGGGCGATGTCGTCGCTCGCCGCCGGCACGCGATTGTCGAACGTCATCTCGACATCGAACACCAGCGGCTGGCGGATACGCCGCTCCCAGTCGTAGATGCCGATCAGCGCCTCGATCTCGAGGCCTTCGATGAAGACTTTGTCCATGGGAGAGGCCGGATGGGTGATTCGTGGATGGGAGAGGGGGTGAAGCGCAACCGCGGGCGACAGCTTAGCGATTGTCTCGTCGCAGAGTCGGGACGAGCATGGCCGCCGATCCCGTCGCATCACCCCACACGCATCACGGATGCACCAACGGCGGCAGTTGCGCCATGTCCCACCTCGGCACCACGCGCACCGCCGCATCGCCGTGCTGGCCGGCCTGCAGGCGCAGCGCACCGGCGAAGGCGATCATCGCGCCGTTGTCGGTGCACAGCGCCGGGCGCGGGAAGCACACGCGGCCGCCGCGGCGCGTGGCGTCGGCCTGCAGCTTCTGGCGCAGGCGCAGGTTCGCGCCGACGCCGCCGGCGACCACGAGCGTGGTGCATCCGGTCGCATCGAGCGCGCGCGCGCACTTGATCGCCAAGGTGTCGACGACCGCATCCTCGAAGCCGCGCGCGATGTCGGCGCGGGTCGACGCGCTGCGGTCGCTGTTCTGCCAGGCCAGCAGCACCTGGGTCTTCAGACCGCTGAAGCTGAAGTCCAGGCCGGGCCGGTCGGTCATCGGCCGGGAGAAGCGGAACGCGCCCGGCGTCCCGGTCTGCGCCAGTGCGGCCAACTGCGGGCCGCCGGGATAAGGCAGGCCCATCAGCTTGGCGGTCTTGTCGAAGGCCTCGCCGGCGGCGTCGTCCAGGGTCTCGCCGAGCAGCCGGTAGGCGCCGATCGCATCGACCGCGACCAACTGCGTGTGCCCCCCCGAGACCAGCAGCGCGACGAACGGCGGCGCCGGGGCGTCGTCCTCCATCAGCGGCGCCAGCAGATGGCCTTCCATGTGATGCACGCCGATCGCCGGCACGTCGAGCGCCCAGGCCAGCGCGCGGGCGACGCCCGCACCGACCAGCAGCGCGCCCACCAGGCCGGGACCGGCGGTATAGGCGACACCATCGAGCGCCTCGACCTCGAGCCCGGCCTCGGCCAAGGTCTGGCGGATCAGCGGCAACAGCTTGCGCACGTGGTCGCGGCTGGCCAGCTCCGGCACGACGCCACCGTACTGCGCATGCAACGCGATCTGGCTGTAGACCGCATGCGCACGCAGCCCCGCGGCCCCGCCCAGGGCGGTGTCGTAGACGGCGACGCCGGTTTCGTCGCAGGAGGTTTCGATGCCGAGGACGTTCATGGTGCGCAGGACTGCCGGGAAGCGGACGGGGACACGGGCGCATCGCAGCGCCCGCTCCGGGCGGCTTGCGTCAGCCGCCGGGTCCTGGCTATGATACGCGGCTCGCCGGGAGCAGACCCTCGGCAGACCCGAATTCGTCAGATTCGATCCGGCCCTCGACGGTCGGGTGCCCAGATCCCCGGAGATTCCATGCCTAGCGTCAAAGTCCGCGAAAACGAGCCCTTCGAGTTTGCGCTGCGCCGTTTCAAGCGCACCTGCGAGAAGGCCGGCGTGCTCGCCGAAACCCGTAAGCGCGAGTTCTACGAGAAGCCGACCCAGGAGCGCAAGCGCAAGGCCGCTGCCGCCGTGAAGCGTCAGGCCCGTCGCGTGTCGCGCGACGTCACCAAGCGCCAGCGCCTGTACTGATCGACCCGCGTCGGGCACCGCCTGGCGCGATCGTGTCCTGACGCAAGAGCCGGCCGCGCGCATGCGCTGCCGGCTTTTTGTCGTCCCTCGTTCCCAGCCCTGTGCCTCGCACGAAGGGCATTGGTCTGCCTCAGGACTGCTTGCCCGTCCGCCACCGGAAACCGCCATGACCCTCAAACAGCAACTCACCGAAGACATGAAGGCCGCGATGAAGGGCGGCGACAAGCACAGCCTGGGCGTGATCCGCCTGGTCAACGCCGCGATCAAACAGCGCGAGGTCGACGAACGCATCGAACTCGACGACGCCGCGGTGCTCGCCGTGCTGGAGAAGATGGTCAAGCAGCGCAAGGATTCGGTGACCCAGTACGCGGGGGCCGGGCGCGAGGATCTGGCCCAGATCGAGCGCGACGAGATCGTGGTCATCGAGCGCTACCTGCCCGAGAAGCTGGGCGAGGCCGAGATCGTGGCCGCGATCGAGGCGGCGAAGGCCCAGACCGGTGCCAGCAGCCCGGCCGACATCGGCAAGCTGATGGGCGTGCTCAAGCCGCAACTGGCCGGCAAGGCCGACATGGGCGAGGTCTCGCGCTTGGTCAAGCAGTCGCTGGGCTGAGGCCCCGCTGGCGGGCCGCCAACGGCCCGCCCCCACCCGACGCGCCACGCGCGCCGGCCTCCCCCACACGCGGGGAAGGCGATCCGTCGTGACTTTCGCGCTCGCGGCGATACGCATCTGCGCCCTCCCCCCGCCTGCGGCGGAGGACTGGGGTGGCGCGCGCCGCCAACGGCCCCGCCCCCACCCGACGCGCTGCGCGCGCCGGCCTCCCCCACACGTGAGGGAGGTGATCCGTCGTGACTTTCGCGCTCGCGACGATACGCATCTGCGCCCTCCCCGGCTTGTGGCGGAGGGCTGGGGCGAGCCGCCAACGGCCCGGCCCCCACCCGACGCGCTATGCGCGCCGGCCTCCCCCACACGTGGGGAGGCGATCCGTCGTGACTTTCGCGCTCGCGGCGATACGCATCTGCGCCCTCCCCCGCCTACGGCGGAGGGCTGGGGTGGGGCCGCCAACGGCCCCGCCCCCACCCGACGCGCTATGCGCGTCGACCTCCCCCACACGTGGGGAGGCGATCCGTCGTGACCTTCGCGCTCGCGGCGATACGCATCTGCGCCCTCCCCCGCCTGCGGCGGAGGGCTGGAGCGAGCCGCCAACGGCCACGCCCTCACGCGACGCGCCACGCGCGCCGGCCTTCCCCACACGTGGGGGAGGCGATCCGTCGTGACTTTCGCGCTCGCGGCGATGCGCATCCGCTCCCTCCTCCGCTTGCGGGGGAGGGCTGGGGTGGGGGCCGCCGATCGCGACCAACCGCCCCCCCCGCGCGCCTCAGCGGCGTTGCAGCCAGGTCGTCGGGTTGACCGGCTTGCCGTTCTGGCGCAGTTCGAAGTACAGGCCGCTGCGGCCCTGTCCGCCGGAATTGCCGACGCTGGCGACGGTGTCGCCGCGTTTCACCGCATCGCCGGTCTTGCGCAGCAGCGCGTCGTTGTGCGCGTACAGGCTCATGTAGCCGTTGCCGTGGTCGACGATCAGCAGCATGCCGTAGCCAGTCATCCACTCGGCGAACACGACGGTGCCGTCGGCGACGGCCTTGACCGGGGTGCCTGCGGCCGCGCCGATCAGCACGCCGTTGCTGCTGCTGCCGTCGGGCAGCCTGCCGCCAAAGGCGGTCAGCAGCGCACCGCTGATCGGCCAGCCCAGCCCCCCGACCTGCGGCGCCGGAGCGCGGGCGACCTGCGGCCGCGGCCGGGACGGCGGGCGTGGACTGCTCCCGCTCTGGCGCGCCTCGCGGGCCTCTCGCGCCTCGCGCTCGCGCGCGGCGGCAGCCGCGGCACGCCGTTCGGCCTCGGCGCGGCGCGCGGCCGCACGCAACTGCGCCAGCACCCGTTCCAGTGCGCGGGCGTCCTGGCCCAGGGCCTTTTCGCGGGCGCTGCGGTCGTTGAACTTCGCATCCAGGCCCTTGACCGCATCGGCGCGCTTGCTGCGATCGGTCTCGACCTGCGCCAGCCTTGCGCGCTGTTCGGCATGCGCGGCCTCGAGCGCGGCGCGGCGGTCCTGGATCGCCGCCTCCATGCCGTCGAGCTCGGTCATCTCGGCACGCAATTCGGCGATGCGCTCGCTGCGCTGCTGCTGCAGATAGCGGTGGTAGACCAGCAAACGGCCAGCGTCGGCGACCCGGTCCTGCGCCAGCATCAGCTTGAGCGCGGCTTCGTCGCCAATGGTGTAGGCCGCCCGCAGCAACGTCGCCAACTCGGCGCGACGCTGCTCGACGGTGGCGATGAGGGTCTGGCGGCGTGCCTGCAGGCGCTCGAGTTCGGCCTGCTCGGCGGCGAGCTTGATCCGGGTCTCGCGCAGCGCGGTCGTCGAGGCGGCCACCTGTTCATCGGCCTGGCGCAGCTCGCGTGCGGCCGCGCCACGCTGGCCCTCGAGGCGGCGGCGCTCGGCGGCGACATCGCGCAGTTCCTTGCGCACCCGCTCCAGCCGCCGCTCGGTCTCGCGGCTGTTCTGGGCGGCGACCTCGAGCACCGGCAGCGCCGCGGCCAGCAGCGCGGTCAGCAGCAGCGCGGTGCCGGTCGCGGTCGCCCTGCCGGTCATGCTCAGCCGTCGGCCTGCAACAGGCTGCGGCCGGTCATCTCGGCCGGCACCGGCAGGCCGAGCAGGTCGAGGATCGTCGGCGCCAGGTCGCGCAGCGCCCCGCCGCGGCGCAGCGGGCCGGGTCGGCTGCCGACGTAGACCAGGTCGACCGGGCCGACCGTGTGCGCGGTGTGCGGCTCGCCGGTCTCGGGGTCGCGCATCATCTCGACGTTGCCGTGGTCGGCGGTGACCAGCAGTTCGCCGCCCTTTGCGCGCACGATCTCGACGATCTCGCCGACCGCACGGTCGACCGTCTCCACCGCCTTGATCGCCGCCTCCAGCACGCCGGTGTGACCGACCATGTCGGGGTTGGCGAAGTTGCAGATCACCACGTCGAAGCGCTCGTCGCGCACCGCCTGCACCAGTTGCGCGCAGACCTCGGGCGCGCTCATCTCCGGCTGCAGGTCATAGGTCGCGACCTTGGGGCTGGGCACCAGGATGCGGTCCTCGCCTGGGAACGGCGCCTCGCGGCCGCCGCTGAGGAAGAACGTGACGTGCGCGTACTTCTCGGTCTCGGCGATCCGCAGCTGGGTCAGCCCCTGGGCACCGAGCACCTCACCCAGCGTATTGGGCAGGTCGTCGGGCGCAAATGCCAGCGGCGCGGGCAAGCGCGCGTCGTACTCGGTCAGGCAGACGAAGCGCGCCAGCGCCGGACGCCGCGCCTCGAACCCGGCGAAGGCCGGGTCGACGAAGGCGGCGGTGAGCTGGCGTGCGCGGTCGGCGCGGAAGTTCATGAACACCACGGCATCGCCGTCGGCCATCGGCTCCGCGCCGTCGATGACGGTCGGGCGCACGAACTCGTCGTTCTCGTCGCGCGCATAGGCCGCCTGCAAGGCCGCGACCGCATCGGACGCGCGGTACGGCGAGGCCGCCTCGACGATCGCGTCCCAGGCCTGGCGCACGCGCTCCCAGCGCTGGTCGCGGTCCATCGCGTAGTAGCGCCCGGACACGCTGGCCACGTGCGCGTTGCCCAAGGCTGCGCAGCGGTCGTGCAGCGCGCGCAGGCTCGGTTCGGCCGAACGCGGCGGCATGTCGCGCCCATCGGTGAACGCATGCACGGCCACGCGCGGCACGCCGCGGCGATGCGCCAGTTCGAGCATCGCGAACAGGTGCGCCTCGTGGCTGTGCACGCCACCGGGCGAGAGCAGCCCCATCACGTGCAGCGTGCCGCCGTTGGCGCACACCGCGTCGCAGGCCGCCCCCAGTTCGGCATTGGTGAAGAAGCTGCCGTCCTCGATCGCCGCATCGATGCGGGTCAGGTCCTGGTAGACGACCCGGCCGGCGCCGATGTTCATGTGGCCGACCTCCGAGTTGCCCATCTGCCCGTCGGGCAGGCCGACGTGGCGGCCCTCGGTGTGGATCAGCGTGGTCGGGTGCCCGGCCAGCAGCCCGCGCCAGGTCGGGATGTCGGCGAGCGCGAGCGCGTTGTCGCGCGGGTCGTCGCGGTGCCCCCAGCCATCGAGGATCAGCAGGACGACGGGGCGCGGACGGGAGGCGGGAGCGGCATGTGGCACGACGAACGGCCCAGTGACCAAAGACAGATGCGATTGTACCGACACGGCGGCAAGCTACGGTCGACGGCGGGCTCCGCCCGCTCCGCCCTTCCTTGAGGTCCACCCATGTCCGCTGCCCGTCCGCATCGCCCCGCCCGCGCATTGCTTGCGTTCGCCCTCGCCCTGACTGCCGGCGCCGCCTGCGCCCAGGCCGACGTCTCGAAGGTCAACGGCGGGATCACCGCCGAGGCCGGCCAGGCCTACGGCGACCTGTCGACGGTCAACGGCGGCATCCGCATCGGCAACGGCGTCCGCGCCAAGGACGTGGAGACTGTCAATGGCGGCATTCGCGGCGACGACGACATCCAGGTCGGCACCGTGGAGACCGTCAATGGCGGCATCATGCTGGGCACGCGGGCGCGCACCCGCAGCCTGACGACCGTCAACGGCGGCGTCCGCCTGGGACAGGACGCGCAGATCGCCGGCAGCATCGAGAGCGTCAGCGGCGGCGTGTTCGTCGATCGCGGCGGACGGGTCGACGGCAACGTGGCCACGGTCAACGGCGCGATCGGCCTGGTCGGCACCGAAGTGACTGGCGACGTGAAGACGGTCAACGGCGACGTCACCATCGGCGCTGCGTCGAAAGTGCGCGGCGGCCTGACGGTCGACAAGCCCTCCTCCAACTGGTTCCCGGTGACGATCAACCGCCGCAGCCCGCGGGTGATCGTCGGCCCCAATGCGGTGATCGAAGGTCCGCTGACGTTCAAGCGCGAGGTCACGCTGTACGTGCACAACAGCGCGCGCACCGGCCCGGTCAGCGGCGCCACCGCGATCGCCTACGACGGCGCGCAGGCCCCCAGGGACTGAGCACCACCGCGCATCGGCAGCTGAACGACCATATAGTGCGGCGTCCCCAGCTTGCAGGAGTGATCCCCGGATGCGCAGACCCCACTTGATGCTGGCCCTGCCGGCCGCGCTCGCACTCGCGGCATGCGGCGCCCAGGACAAGGCGGCCGACACCGCAGCGACGTCCCCCGCGCCCGACGCCGCGCACACGTTCTCGCCCGAGATCACCGGCGCGGACTTCGGCGAACTGGTTAAGACGCTGGCCTCCGACGAATTCGAGGGCCGCGCGCCGGGCACCGTGGGCGAAGAGCGCACGGTCGAGTACATCAGCGCGCAGTTCAAGCGCATCGGCCTGCAGCCGGGCGGCGACAACGACAGCTGGTACCAGACCGTGCCGATGGTCGAGACCACGGCCGACGAGTCGACCGTGCTCAAGCTCACCACCGCCAAGGGCGCACGCGACCTGGCGTTCGGCCGCGACATGGTGCTGGGTACCCGCACCGGCAAGCCGCAGATCGAAGTCGCCGACAGCGAACTGGTCTTCGTCGGCTACGGCGTCGACGCACCCGAGCAGAACTGGAACGACTACGCGGGCCTCGACGTCAAGGGCAAGACCGTCGTCATCCTGGTCAACGATCCGGGTTTCCACGCCCAGGATGCGTCGCTGTTCGAGGGCGAGCGCATGACCTACTACGGCCGCTGGACCTACAAGTTCGAGGAGGCCGCGCGCAAGGGCGCGGCCGCGGCGCTGATCGTGCACGACACCGCCGGTGCCTCCTACGGCTGGGACGTGGTCAAGAACTCGTGGTCGGGCGCGCAGTTCGATCTGCGCCCGCAGGACGATCCCGAACCGCGCCTGCCCGCGCAGGGCTGGATCACCGGCGACGTCGCCCGCGCCCTGTTCGCCGACGCCGGCCTCGACCTCGACGCACAGATCCAGGCCGCCAATCAGCGGGGCTTCAAGCCGGTGCCGCTGAACGCCAAGGTGTCGTTCGACCTCAAGAGCACGGTGGCCGAGAAGAGCTCGCGCAACGTCGTGGGCATCCTGCCCGGGACCGAAGCGCCGGACGAGGCGATCCTCTATCTCGCCCACTGGGACCACCTGGGCAAGCACGAGGGCGAAGGCGACACGATCTACAACGGCGCGATCGACAACGCCACCGGTGTGGCCGGCATCATCGAGATTGCCGAGAAGTTCGCCACCGCCGAGCCCAAGCCGAAGCGTTCGCTGGTGTTTCTGGCGGTCACGCTCGAGGAATCGGGCCTGCTGGGCAGCAAGTACTACGTCGCCCAGCCGAGCATCGACCTGGCGCAGACAGTCGGCGTGATCAACCTCGACGCGATGAGCGTCGCCGGCCCATCGCGCGACTTCGTGGTCACCGGCAAGGGCAGCTCGGAGCTGGAGGACATCCTGAAGACCTACGCAGACCAGCAGAACCGCACGCTGGTCGAGGAAGGCAACCCGGCCGGCGGCTACTACTTCCGCTCCGACCATTTCAACTTCGCCAAGGCCGGCGTGCCCGCCCTCTACGCCAAGGGCGGCAACGACCTGATCGAAGGCGGCGTCGCTGCCGGCAAGGCAGCCAGCGACGACTACGCCACGCGCTATCACCAGCCCGGCGACGAGTACAACCCCGACTGGAATCTCGACGGGGTCGTGCAGGACCTCGAGGCGCTGTACGGCGTCGGCCGCACGCTCGCCGATGGCGACCGCTGGCCGAACTGGTACGACGGCAATCCGTTCAAGGCCACGCGCGACGCGGCGCGCGGCCAGACCGGCACGCCGTAACCGAGGACGCCGGCCGGGCAGGCCGGCCATTGCAACATCGTGCGAAGGGCGGCGGCGACGCCGCCCTTCGTGTTGGCGAGGACCGCCCGATGCCCACACGCACTGACCCGCAGGCCAACCTGCCGTCATCCTCGACCCGACCCGCGGACATGCTCGATGCCGTTGGCCCTGTCGCGCTGCCCGACCTCGCGCTGTTCGACTTCGATGGCACGATCACCACCCGCGAGACCTTCCCCGATCTGCTCGTCGCCGCGACGCCACGCTGGCGGCTGATCGTCGGACGCGTGCTGTTGGCGCCGGTCGTGATCGTCTACCGGCTGGGCCTGCTGTCGGGCATCCGTACACGCGCAGCCCTCGTACGCTACGCCTTCTCCGGACTGCCGGCCGAGCGCGTCGCCGCGGCCGGCGCGAAGCTCGCGGCCACGCGACTGCCCGCGCTGGTGCGCCCGCAGATGCAGGCGCGGATGGACTGGCATCGTGCACGCGGCGATACCGTGGTCGTGGTCTCGGGCAATCTCGACGTCCTGCTCGCGCCCTGGTGCGCGGCCCAGGGCGTGGCCCTGCTGTGTTCGACACTCGAACAGGCCGACGGCCGGCTCACCGGCCGCTATGCGGGCGCGCAGTGCGCCGGCGACGAGAAGGCCCGGCGGGTGCATGCCGCGTATCCGCGTGAGGCATTCGCGCAGGTATACGCCTACGGCGATACCGACGAGGATCTCGCGCTGCTGCGCAGCGCCGACGATGCGACCTGGCGCGGTGCGCCTTGGCCGCCGGCATGACCACACCGGTCCGCCTGCGGCTTTCCCGTCGTCGCGGATTCGATCTGCAAGCGCATTCGCATGCGGTCAACGGACTCCCGGCGACGGTCGTCGCGCGCCCCGGGCGCTGGGGCAATCCCTATCGGATCGGCGTCGACGGCGATCGCGCGACCTGCGTCGCCCGCTACGCCGCGCACATGGCGACCTGCGCCGACGCACCGGATCTCGCGCCGCTGCGCGGCCGCAACCTCGCCTGCTGGTGCCCGCTCGACGGCCCCTGCCATGCCGACGTTCTGCTGGCGCTGGCCAACCCGGAACAGAGGGCGCCACACGACCGATCCTGATCGACCGGCCGCCTGCGCGCTCAGCCGATCAGCCGCACCCGCGCGAAGTTGCGCTTGCCGACCTGCAGCACGCCCTCGAAGCCGGGCATGAACACCAGGCCGGCGTCTTCGACGACGGCGCCATCGACCTTGACCGCGCGCTCCTTGAGCTTGCGGTTGGCCTCCGAGTTGCTCGGGGTGATCCCGGCGGCGGTCAGCAGCGCGGCGATGCGCAGGCCCTCGGCGGGCACCGCGACATCCTGCAACGGCAGCGCGGTCACATCGCCCTCGCCGGTCACCGCCGCATGCCAGCCGGCGATCGCGGTCTGCGCCGCGTCGGCGTCGTGGAAGCGCGTGGCGAGCTCGCGGGCCAGGCGCAGCTTCACATCGCGCGGGTTCAGCGCGCCGGCTTCGACATCGGCCTTGAGCGCCGCGGCCTCGTCGATGCCGATCTCCAGACTCAGCAGTTCGATCCAGTTCCACATCAGCGCATCGCCGATCTTCATCGTCTTGTTGACGATGTCGATCGCCGGATCGGTCACGCCGATGTAGTTGCCCAGCGACTTGGACATCTTGGCCACGCCGTCCAGGCCGACGAGCAGCGGCATCGTCAACACGACCTGCGGCGCCTGGCCGTGGTGTTCCTGCAGCGCGCGTCCCATCAGCAGGTTGAACTTCTGGTCGGTGCCGCCGCACTCGACATCGGCGCGCAGCGCCACCGAGTCATAGCCCTGCACCAGCGGGTAGAGAAACTCGTGGATCGCGATCGGCTGCTGGCCGGCGTAACGCTTGGCGAAGTCGTCGCGCTCGAGCATGCGCGCGACCGTGTGCGTGGACGCCAGCCGGATCATGTCCGCCGCGCCCATCGCCCCGAACCATTCGGAGTTGAAGCGCACTTCGGTACGCTCGGCGTCGAGCACCTTGAACACCTGCGCCTTGTAGGTCTCGGCATTCGCCAGCACATCCTCGCGCGAGAGCGCCTTGCGCGTGGCGCTCTTGCCCGACGGGTCACCGATCATCCCGGTGAAGTCGCCGATCAGGAAGATCACCGTGTGGCCCAGGTCCTGGAACTGGCGCAGCTTGTTGAGCAGCACCGTGTGTCCCAGATGCAGGTCGGGCGCAGTGGGGTCGAAGCCGGCCTTGATCCGCAGCGGGCGACCGAGCGCGAGCCGGGCCTGCAGGTCGTCGCGCTTGAGGATTTCATCACTGCCGCGTGCGATCAGGTCGAGGGCGGAGATCTGGGACATCGGGGAAGGCGTCTCTCGAAAGACCCGCGGCGTATTCACGATGTGAATGCGCCTGCGACGGGCGTTAACGTGTCGTTATCTGGTGAATAGAAGAAAAATTCCTGCGCCGTCAGTCATTTGACGCATGGAGCTCACATCTCTATGTTACCGCGCTGACACGTCTTTCACGCACCGGGATCCGCCACGATGACGACACCCGTCCCGCCGCAGGCCGACGCCCATCACCGGCGCGTGCTCCATGACAACCTGCAGGCGGCAGCGCGGAATACGGCGCAGGAAGGCAGCGCGCGCAGCATCCGGCTGTATCCGGGGCGTTGGACGCGCCGCGATTGGGCCCATGCCAGCTTGTTCGCGACGCTCGGCGCACTGGTCGTTGCGCTGGTCCCCGGGTTCTCGCATGCGATGCGCGACGGCGACGACGATGATCATCAGTTGGTCACCATGTCGCTGGCGCTGCCGCCGCTGACCGCGCAGCAGCGCAGCGCGCAGCAGATACACGACAACTGGCAACTGGTCACCGTCGCCCAGGGTCAGACGCTGGGCTCGATCTTCTCCGATCTCGACCTGCCGGCGGCAACGATGCATCGCATCCTCGAGCTGCCCGATGCCAAGACCAAGCTCACACGCATGCGCCCGGGCACCGAGCTTGGGTTCGACATCGCCGCCGACGGCAGCCTGCAGAAGCTGCGCTACGACCGCAGCGACACCGAGCGTGTCGAGCTGACGCTCGCCGGCGACGCCGTCCAGGAACAGGTCATCGAGCGCCCGGTCGAGATCCGCAACGTCGTCATCAGCGGCCAGGTCGGCCGCTCGCTGTTCCACTCGGCACGCCGGCTGGGCCTGTCGGGCGCGAACATCAACACGCTGACCGACGAAGTCTTCAAGTACGACAT
This sequence comes from Luteimonas sp. TWI596, assembly GCF_039674105.1. NCBI lineage: Bacteria > Pseudomonadati > Pseudomonadota > Gammaproteobacteria > Lysobacterales > Lysobacteraceae > Luteimonas > Luteimonas sp. TWI596. The sequence continues at coordinate 15,016 of NZ_JBDJMU010000018.1, read as the reverse complement.
CGACTTCAACACCGACGTCACCCAGAACGATCGTTTCAGCGTGGTCGTCGAGCAGATCTGGCGCGAAGGCGAGCTGATCCGCAGCGGCCCGGTGCAGGCGGCGGTGTTCACCGCCAAGGGCAAGCCGTTCTCCGCGTTCCGCTTCGAGCACGATGGCAAGGCCGAGTACTACAACGCCGAAGGCCGCCCGCTGAAGAAGAGCTTCATCCGCATGCCGATCCAGTACGCGCGGCTGAGCTCGCGCTTCGGCAGCCGCCGCCACCCGGTGCTGGGCACGATGCGCATGCACAAGGGCGTGGACTACGCCGCCGCCACCGGCACGCCGATCATGGCCGCCGGCGATGCCCGCGTGCAGTTCAAGGGCACCCAGCGCGGCTACGGCAATGTCGTGATCCTCGACCACGGTCGCGGCCACACCACGCTCTACGCGCACATGTCGCGCTTCGGCAATGTCCGCCAGGGCCAGCGTGTCTCGCAGGGCACGGTGATCGGCTATGTCGGCTCGACGGGCCTGGCGACCGGTCCGCACCTGCACTACGAGTTCCGCGTCAACGGCCAGCACCGCAACCCGCTGCAGCACACGATGCCCGAGCCCGACCCGCTGAGCGGCACGGCACTGGCGCAGTTCCGCCAGCAGACCGGTCCGGCGCTCGCCCGCATCCGCGAAGTCGAGGACATCATCTACGCCGACGTGCCGGCGCGTCCCGATCCCGAGCGCGCCGACCGCCAGGTCGCCAGCGCCGACGCGGGTCGCAGCACCCGCGGTTGATCCCACGCCCGGCGCCAGCCGGGCGTTTCGCATGCCCCGAGCCCTGCGCGTGCCCATGTCCGACCTGTTTCTCGGCCTGATCTCGGGCACCAGCGCCGACGGCATCGATGCGGCGATCGTGCGCTTCGAGGACGGCGACGGCCGCTTGCGGGCCGACCTGCGCCTGGGCCGCACCTATCCCTGGCCCGAGGATCTGCGCACGCAGCTGGTGGCGCTGGGCCAGCAGGCCGCGCCGCTGACCCTCGACGACCTGGGCGAGCTCGACAGCCGGATCGCCGAGGGCTTCGCGCAGGCCGCCAACCGGGTGCTCGCCGAAGCCGGGCTGACGGCCGCGGACATCGCGGCGATCGGCTCCCACGGCCAGACGCTGCGCCACCGCCCGCAGGGGCGCCATGGCGACGGCCAGCACGGGTTCACCCTGCAGCTCGGCGACCCGTCTCGGATCGCCGAGCGCACCGGCATCCGCACCGTGGCCGATTTCCGCCGCCGCGATGTCGCCGCCGGCGGCCACGGCGCTCCGCTGCTGCCGGCACTGCACGCCGCGCTGCTGCACGCGCCCGGCGAGGACCGGGCGGTTCTCAACCTGGGCGGTATCGCCAATCTCACCCTGCTGCCGGCCGACGGCGGCGCGGTGCGCGGCTTCGATACCGGTCCGGCCAACGGGCTGATGGACGCCTGGTGCCTGCGGCACACCGGCCAGCCGTTCGACCGCGGCGGTGCGCTGGCGGCCGGTGGCCGGGTCGACCCGACGCTGCTGGCACGGCTGCGTGCGGCCCCCTGGTTCGCGCTGCCGCCGCCCAAGTCCTCGGGCCGCGACCAGTTCCATCTGGACTGGGTCGAAACCGCGCTGACCGGTCACGAGGCACCGGCCGACGTGCAGGCAACGCTGCTGGCGCTGAGCGCGACGACGATCGCCGATGCGCTCCGCGCCACCCAGCCGAGCACCGCGCGCCTGATCGCCTGCGGTGGCGGTGTGCACAACCCAGCGCTGATGGCGGCGGTGGCCGATGCCCTGCCCGGCGTCGCAGTGGTGTCGAGCGCCGCGCACGGGCTCGACCCCGACCACGTCGAGGCCATGGGCTTTGCGTGGCTGGCCCGGCAGACCGTGCTCGGCCTGCCGGGCAATCTGCCGTCGGTGACCGGCGCCGCCGGCCCGCGGGTGCTCGGCGGCGTCTACCCGGCCTGAGCGGCCGGACGCGCGCCTCAGGCGGAGGTGTCGGGCGAGGCGCCCAGCACCGCGAACGCAGCCTGCCGCTCGGCCTGCGTCAGATCGATGCGCTCCAGCCCGGCATCGAGCAGCAAGGCCGGCCCGCCGGACGCCGGACGCAGCGCCAGGGCCTGGGTTTCACCATCGGGGGTATCGACCAGCAACGGGGCTTCGCGCTTGCCGAAACGGACGTTCTGCTTGCCCGCGGCGCGGCCGGGCAGCTTGCCGTAGGCGTAGGTGACCACCGTGCCCCCGAACGAGGACTGCGCCGCCTTGACCTCGACCGGCTCGGGCGTCCAGCGCTGTGGCTGCTGCGCGGCGCGGTTGATGCGGCCGTTGCGCACCCAGGTGACGATCGCCACGACGCCGAGGCCTGCGAAGATCCCGAACAGCACCAGGAAGAACGCCACGCGGTTCCAGATGCGCTCAAGGCCAATGCTCAGCGCCGCCTTCGACGGGTCGTCGGCCGCCACGACCAGACTCGCCGCGTAGTCCCCGCGCGAGAACGACAGGAACATCAGCGAGATGTGCTTCTCGTAGTCGACGCCATCGACGCGGTAGGCGACATCGGCCTCGCAATCGGTGAACACCGCCTTGCGCGTCGTGCAGCGGCCATCGCGCAGGTCGTAGTCCTCGAGCTCAAGCGGATTGGCGCGGATCTGCAGGTCCTGCAGCAGCCCGGGCGCCTGCCACCAGGCGATCGCACCGGCGACCAGGAACAGCAACAGGGCCAGCAGCGGGCCGCCGCCCATGCCGACGGCATTGCGGGTGAAACGCAGATCGCGCTGTGGCAGCAACGCCTGGAGATTCGACATGAGGGATCCTTGGGGGAGGAACAGGGAATGTCCGCACGGCCCGTCGGCCGGTCGCTGGAACGGCGCAACGCGCACGATCACAGGCTGGCGGCAGGCGCGCCCGCGCGGAGGGCGCTATGTTGCCGCATTCATGAAATCGTTTCCAGAATCCGCCGGCAGGCTGATTCCTTGCCCCGTCAGCCCACGCGCTGCCAGTCCAGGCCGCCGCCGGACAGCCCGCCCGCCCCCGGCAGCCACGGCAGCAGCCAGTGGTCGACCAGCAGGAACGCGAACAACGCCATCAGGTACACCACCGAGTAATTGAACATCCGCATCGCGAAGAACTCGTCCGGCGGATCGAGCAGTCGCCAGGCATACCAGAGGAACACCAGGCCGAGCACGACCGCACCGCCCAGGTAGAACAGCCCGCTCATGCCGATCGCCACCGGCAGCAGCGTGATCACCACCAGCAACACGCTGTAGATCAGGATCTGCCAGCGCGTATAGGCCACGCCGTGGGTGACCGGCAGCATCGGCACCAGCGCGCGGGCGTAATCCTCGCGGCGGAAGATCGCCAGCGCCCAGAAGTGCGGCGGCGTCCACACGAACACGATCAGCACCAGCAGCAGCGCGTGCGCCCAGTCCCACTGCCCGGTCATGCCGGTCACCGCGGCCCAGCCCAGCAACGGCGGCGCGGCGCCGGCGATGCCGCCGATGACGATGTTCTGCGGCGTCGCACGCTTGAGAAACCCCGTGTAGACGACCGCGTAGCCGATCAGCGAGGCGAACGTCAGCAGCGCGGTGAGCGTGTTGACCAGCAGCACCAGGATCGCCATCGACAACGCGCCAAGCACCAGCGCGAACGCCAGCACCTGCCCCGGCCGCAGCGCCCCGGTCGCCAGCGGACGATGCGCCGTGCGCGCCATGACCTTGTCGATGCGCTGGTCGATCAGGTGATTGATCGCCGCCGCCGATGCCGCCGCCAGCCAGATGCCGAGCAGGCCGAAGACGCTCTGTCGCGCCGGCGGCAGCCCCGGGACGGCCAGGAACATGCCCACCAGCGCGGTGAACACGATCAGCGCGACCACCCGCGGCTTGGTCAGCGTCCAGTACTCGCGTGCCTTGCTGCCGGCCATGTCAGTCGGGCCGCCGCAACCGCGCCAGCAACGAGACCAGCACGAACAGCAGCAGCGCGGCGCCGCCGTTGTGCAGCACCGCGACCCACAGCGGCAGCGCGAGCTTGACGTTGAGGATGCCCAGCGCGACCTGGGCCAGCGTCAGCGCGCCCAGCGCCGCCGCCCAGCCGCGCAGGCCGGGCGTGCGCGACAGGCGCACGACGAAGGCGAGCAGCGTGACGAACACCACCACCGCCATCGCGCGGTGCGCCAGTTGGATCGCGATACGCGCCGCGCCGTCCAGCACCCCGCCCTCGTAGTCGACGCCGACGCCGCGCCACAGCACGAAGCCTTCGCCAAAATCGCCCCGTGGCCACCACTGGCCGACGCACTTGGGGAAGTCGCCGTAGTGATGGACCGCGGTCGTCCAGCCGCCGGCGCCGCAGGCGAGCGCGGCGTAGTTGGCGCTGACCCAGCCGCCGAGCGCGATCTGCACGCCGACCACCGCGATCGCCGCGAGCGTCCACCGTCGCAAGGTGTCGGCCTGCGCCAGCACGATCGGCTGCATCGTGGCCCGCCAGGCCATCCACAGCAGCAGCGAGAACGTCAGCATGCCGCCGAGCAGGTGGCCCATGACGATCACCGGCTTGAGCAGCAAGGTCACCGTCCATTTGCCCAGCAGCGCCTGGAAGATCACCACCGCCAGCGTCAGCACCGCCGCACGCGCCAGGTCGATGTTCGACCAGCGCAGCGCCGCGAACAGCAGCAGCGCCTCCCCCAGCGCGGCGACCGCGAGTGCGGCCATCGTGTCGCCGCGCATGTACAGCGGGATCGCCAGCGCGACCAGCAGGGCCGCGCCGATCACCTGCAGCACGCCGTGACGCCGGCGGCGGACCGCCAGCAGCGCCAGGCCGAGCACGAACACGCCCAGCGTCGCCGCCAGGTGGCGGTGCACCTGCTCGCGCCAGGCCTTGTGGGTCTCGAACGGCCGGATCGCGCTCGCGGCGTGGTCGCTGACGTCGGTGGCGGCCTGCGGCCAGGTCGCGCGCCCGTAGCAGGTCGGCCAGTCCGGGCAGCTCAGGCCGGCGTCGGACAACCGCACGAACGCGCCGAACACGATCACGCACAACGTCAGCGCCGCCGCAAACCAGGCGATGCGGTGGAAGTGGCGATGGACGGCCGGGCGATAGGACGTGGCGTTCGAGGGCGGGCTGTGGGTCATCAGCGGAGTCTGAGCAACTTGGCCATATCCGCACGCAGATGCCCCGGATCGAAGCCGGGAGCGTAGCGCAGGATCACGAACCCGTTGGGGTCCACGACGTAGGCCGGGACACCATTGTCCGCTTCGCCGACGCTGCCGTCGACGCGGGGCAATGTCGCACGCAGGCCGGGGTCGGCCTGCAGCTCGCGCCACGCCGTATTGCGCACCGCGCCTTCAGGCACCGGGCCCAGCCACAGGATGTCGACATGGTCGGCGTTGCGGCCGAACAGCTGCCACACCAGGTCGAGCTCGCGCGACAGCGCGACACAGGCCTCCCTGCAGTCCGCGGGCGGCGCGACGAGGATCCGCCAGCGGCGCTCCACTGGCTGCCAGGCGTAGGCGCTGCCATCGAGCAGCCGCGGGATGCGCGCACGCAGGTCGGCCGGCGGATCGAGCAACTCGCCATGATTCTGCATGCCGGCCGGCCGCCAGCCCGAGAAGCGCAGCGCGCCGGCGACGACGGCGCTGCCCAGAAACAGCACCACGATCAGCACCAGCAACCAGCGATTGCGGTCGCGCTGCGCGCGCGGGACGGACGATGTCATCGGCGGGACTTCCGGAAAGTGAGCACCAGGGCGGTGACCAGCACGGTCAACGCCAGGCCGAACCATTGCACGGCGTAGCCCAGGTGTTTTTCGGGCGGCAAGGTGTTGGGCAGGATCGCCAGATCGCGACCATAGCCGACCGGCAGCGCAGGATCGAGCCGCAGCACGCGCGGCGGCAGCGTCGGCACACCGGCGGCCGAGGCGATCGCCTGGGCATCGAAGCGCGTCATCAGCCAGGCCGGGCCCGGCCCGATCGCAGGCCCCAGCGCCAGCCCGGCCGATGGCGGCGGCGCCAGCAGGCCCCGCAGGTCCATCGGCGGTCCGATCACCCCGTCGCCGGCCAGCACCTCGGCCGACGGCATCCGCGCCGTGCGGTCGGCGATCGGCACCCAACCCAGATCGACCAGCAGCGGCGGCGCACCAGCGTCAGGGGCGAACAGGCGATAGACGCGCAAGCCAGGACGGCCCGCATGGATCTGGTTGTCGAGCACGAATGCCGGCGTATCGAGGAAGCGCCCACGGCCGGCCGCCCAATCGTAGTCGCGCTGGCGATGCGGGTCCGCGGCCTGCGCCAACGGCACCGCCTGGCGTTCGGTCAAGGTCTGCTCGACGGCATCGAGCATCGCCCGCTTGTCGTGCATCCGGCCCAGCTGCCACTGACCGAGTCCGGCGAACGCCACCGCCAACAGCACCGCCGCCGCCCACCCGAGGACGCGTCCGCCGCGCCGGCTCACGCACCGCCGCCCGCGGACTGCAATAATCCGCTCATATCCCTGGTGCCACGGAGTCCGTGATGGTCATGAACGAGTCGCTCAAGCTGCTGCTGATCATCGGCTTCGTCCTGCTGATCCTGTGGAACCTGGGCGCCGGCCTGTACTACATGCTCAACGACAAGGGCCGCAGCAACCGGACCGTGAACGCCCTGACCCGCCGCATCGGGCTGTCGGTGGCGCTGATCGCGCTGGTGCTGCTGGCGATCTGGATGGGGTGGATCAAGCCGCACGGCGTCTACGGCTGAGGTCGGGACCGGTCATTGGTGCGGGGTGATCGGGGCAAGCGCGGGCGGGCATGCGCCGGGCTTGTTTCACGACTCACCCGGCACCATCGCCTGCTTCGTCCTCAGACGACGTAGACGAACAGGAACAGAATCAGCCACACCACGTCGACGAAGTGCCAGTACCAGGCCACCGCCTCGAAGGCGAAGTGGTTCTCGCTGGTGAAGTGGCCACGGAAGCAACGCAGCCAGATCACGATCAGCATGATCGTGCCGAGCGTGACATGCGCCCCGTGGAAGCCGGTGAGCATGAAGAACGTCGAGCCGTAGATGCCAGACCCCAGCGTCAGGTTGAGGTCGCGGTAGGCGTGGACGTATTCCTCGATCTGGAAGAACAGGAACACGCAGCCCAGCGCGATCGTCGCGCCCAGGAACACCAGCAAGCGGGTGCGGTGCGCAGCGCGCAGCGCGTGGTGGGCGATGGTGATCGTCACGCCCGACGCCAGCAGGATCAGCGTATTGATCAGCGGCAGGCCCCAGGCCGGGATGGTCTGGAACACCCCGCCCACGTCCCCGGGGCCGGCGGTCGGCCACGCGGCGCTGTAGCCGTCCCACAGCACCGAGTTGGTCATCGCGCCCGAGCCCTCGCCGCCCAGCCACGGCAGCGCCAGCGTGCGGGCGTAGAACAGCGCGCCGAAGAACGCGGCAAAGAACATGATCTCCGAGAAGATGAACCACACCATCCCCATCCGGAACGACACGTCGACCTGCTTGTTGTAGTAGCCCGACACCGACTCGAGCACGACGTCGGCGAACCACTTGAACAGGATCAGCGCCAGCCCGGCGATGCCGACGAAGAACGTCGTGCGGCCCCAGCTGGCCTCGTTGAACCAGCTGGCCAGGCCCAGCATCGTCACGAACAGCGCAACCGACGCGAACAGCGGCCACTTGCTGTCATGCGGCACGAAGTAGACGTTGGGATCCTGGTGTTCGGTCTTCACGTGGGCCATGGCGGTATCCGGGTGGCGGCGCGGTGTCGAAAGATGAAGCGGGACGCTCAAGGCGAGGCGCCCAGCCGCGCGTCACGCGGCGGGGCAGCATCGGCGACCAGCCGCGAGGTCAGCACATCGTTCTTGAAGAACGTGTACGACAGCGTGACCGTATTGACGTCCCGCGGCAGCGAGGGGTCGATGATGAAGCGGACCGGCATGTCGCGGGTTTCGCCGGCCTGGAGCGTCTGTGCGGTGAAGCAGAAGCATTCGGTCTTCTGGAAGAAGCCCGACGCCCGCGCCGGCGCGACCGACGGTGTGGCGCTGCCGACGATCGGGCGCGCGCTGTCGTTGTGCGCGTAGTACGTGGTCTCGTACTGCTCGCCCACGCGCACGCGCATGCGGGTCTGGTTGGGTCGGAACGACCAGGGCAGGTGCGAATTGACGCTGGCGTCGAACTCCACCGTCACCCAGCGCTCCTCCACGCCCGCGGCCGACTGCGACGGCGCCGCGACGGCGCTGTTCTCCAGGCGGATGCCGAACACCTTCTCGCAGGCGATGCGGTAAAGCGGCACCAGCGAAAAGGTGAACGCGAACGCGGCGACCGAGACCGCCACCAGCTTGCCGATCCCCAGCGAACGTCGCGCACTCATGCCAGCAGCACCCCGCGCAGGATGAAACCGGCGTAGATGCACAGCGCGACCACCGCGATCGTCAGCGCCGTGCGGCGCGCGCGGCGGCGGCGGGCGGCCAGGTCGTCGTGGGCATCGGGCGTGGGCATCGCGGCGCGCAGCTCCATGGCCTCAGTGGCTGATGTCGTCGTGCGCGAGGTCGCCGGGCTTGAGCACCGGCGGCTTGGCGAAGGTGTGGTGCGGCGCCGGCGACGGCACGGTCCACTCCAGGCCCTTGGCGCCTTCCCACGAGCGCGCGGCCGCGGGCGCGCCGCGCAGCTTGGAGTGCAGCAGGATCGCGAACATCAGGAACGGCGTGGCGAACATGCCGAACGCGCCGATCGAGCTGACCAGGTTCCAGTCCGCGAACACGACGTTGTAGTCGGGGATGCGGCGCGGCATGCCGGCCAGACCCAGGAAGTGCTGCGGGAAGAACAGCAGGTTGACGAACACGATCGTCCACCAGAAGTGCACCTTCGCCCAGAACTCGCTGTACATCCGCCCGGTCCACTTCGGCCACCAGTAGTAGGTCGCCGCGATGATCGAGAACAGCGCGCCGGTGACCAGCACGTAGTGGAAGTGCGCGACGACGAAATAGGTGTCGTGGTACTGGAAGTCGGCCGGCACGATCGCCAGCATCAGGCCCGAGAAACCGCCGATGGTGAACAGGATGACGAACGCGACCGCCCACAACATCGGCGCCTCGAACGTCAGCGAGCCGCGCCACATCGTCGAGACCCAGTTGAACACCTTCACGCCGGTCGGGATCGAGATCAGCATCGTGGCGAACATGAAGTAGATCTCGCCGCCCAGCGGCATGCCCACGGTGAACATGTGGTGGGCCCAGACGATGAAGCTCAGGAACGCGATCGCGGCCGTGGCGTAGACCATCGCCTGATAGCCGAACAGCGGCTTGCGGCTGAAGGTGGGGATGATCTCGCTGACGATACCGAACGCCGGCAGGATCATGATGTAGACCTCGGGATGCCCGAAGAACCAGAAGATGTGCTGGTACATCACCGGGTCGCCGCCGCCGGCGGCGTTGAAGAACGAGGTCATGAAGAACTTGTCGGTCAACAGCATCGTGACCGCACCGGCGAGCACCGGCATCACCGCGATCAGCAGGAACGCGGTGATCAGCCAGGCCCAGCAGAAGATCGGCATCTTCAGCAGGTCCACGCCCGGCGCGCGCATGTTGAGGATCGTGGCGATGACGTTGATCGCGCCCATGATCGAGCTGATGCCCATCATGTGGATCGCGAAGATCGTCAGCGACACGCTGTTGCCGCCCTGCAGCGACAGCGGCGGGTAGAGCGTCCAGCCGCCGGCCGGGCCGCCGCCGGGCATGAACAGCGTCATCAGCAGCAGCGTGAACGCGAACGGCAGGATCCAGAACGACCAGTTGTTCATGCGCGGCAGCGCCATGTCCGGCGCGCCGATCTGCAGCGGGATCATCCAGTTCGCCAAGCCCACGAACGCGGGCATGACGCCGCCGAAGATCATCACCAGCGCGTGCATGGTGGTCATCTGGTTGAAGAACACCGGGCTGACGTGCTGCAGGCCCGGCGAGGCGAGCTCGGTGCGGATAATCACGCTCATGCCCGCGCCGATGATGAACATCACGAAGGAGAACAGCAGGTAGAGCGTGCCGATGTCCTTGTGGTTGGTGGAGAAGAACCAGCGCTGGACGAAGCCCTGTCGGTGGGCGTGATCGTCGTGGTGCGCGTCGGCAGTGGCGGTGTGCGTCGTCGACATGGCATTCAACCTCGAGCGATCAGCCGGCCGCGGGTGCGGCGGGGGCGGAAGGGGTCTGCGCGGCAGCCGCATCGGCGGCCTCCGCATCGGCCTGCGCCGGGGCGGGCTCAGGTTCGGCGGCGGGCGGCGCATTGCGCGCCTTCTCGGCGGCCAGCCAACTGTCGAACTCGGCGCGCGGCACCGCGCGCACGACGATCGGCATGAAGGCGTGGTCCTTGCCGCACAGTTCCGCGCACTGACCGCGGTAGATGCCCGGTTCGAGGATCTCGGTCCAGGCCTCGTTGACGATGCCCGGGATGGCGTCCTGCTTCCAGCCCAGCGCCGGCACCCACCAGGAGTGGATCACGTCGTCGGCGGTGACCACGAAACGGACCTTGGTGTCGGTCGGCAGCACCAGCGCGTTGTCGACATCGAGCAGGTAGTGGCCGTGGGCGTCGAGCTCGGCGCGCGTGGTGCCGCGGTTCTGCCGCAGCCGGTCGCTTTCGCGGTCCAGACGGCTGGTCAGGGTGACGTCCTCGCCCATGTACTCGTACTTCCACATCCACTGCACGCCGGTGACCTTGACCGTCATCTCGGCATCGCGGGTGTCGTACATGGCGATGAGCTTGCGCGTGGCCGGCACCGCCATGATGACCAACAACACGATCGGCACCACGGTCCAGATGATCTCGGCGGTGGTGTTGTGGCTGAACTGCGCGGCAACCGCGCCGCGCGACTTGCGGAAGCGGAACATCGCGACCGCCATCGCGCCGAACACCAACGCACCGATGCCCACGCAGATCCACAGCGCAAGCATGTGGGCGTCGTAGGCGTGCTGGGACGACGCGGTGACCCCACGCCCCATGTTCAGTTGCCACGGCTTGGGATCGGCGGACTGCGCCCATGTATTCGCAGACAGCGCCATCGTGGCGAGCCCGCACATCCACAGCTTGAAACGACCGGCTTGCTTCACATCGAACCCCAATGCCTGAGCTGGCGTTGTCTGGCGGGAACGCGTCCGTCCTCGCCCGGCCCAGGGGGCACCGGAACGACTGCGCAGGAGCGGCGGCGTACTGCGATAACGAATGAATGTTAGCTGTCCGCGCTCTGCTGCGGCAACCTGTCGCAGTTGCCGACGCAATGCGGTCCGGCATCTGCATGCCGGCGGCAAGCCGATGCTGCACCGCAGCATCGGCCGCGGGTGGGTGGTCGGAGATGGACACCTGGGTGCGGTTCGGGCAAGCGACCCGCCCCCTACTGTGTACCAATAAATGATGGCGCGCGGGGCCTCGTACGGGTCGCCAGCGCCGAGCCGGCACGACCGCGCTCGAGGCCGCGTCCGGCGCCTGTCTCTTTTGGCCTATCGTGGGACGACAGGGCGCCATAGAATTCGGCTTCTGCCCTCGCCGGTGCGCCCCTTGAACGCCAGCCTGTCTCCCGCCTATGCGGCGGCTCCTCTCCCGCCGCTGCGCGCGGCGATCACCGACGCCTGGACGCGCGATGAGACCCTTCATGTGCGCGAGCTGCTCGCGCAGGCGCGGCAGCCGGATGCCGACCGCGCCGCGATCCAGGCCACCGCGGCCGACCTGGTCCGCCGGGTGCGCTTGCGCGCCCAGGACCGCGGTGCGATCGAAGCCTTCATGCAGCAGTACGACCTGGGCAGCGAGGAAGGCGTGCTGCTGATGTGCGTGGCCGAGGCACTGCTGCGCATCCCCGACCAGGAGACCGCCGACAAGCTGATCCGCGACAAGCTCGGCGAGGCGGACTGGAAGAAGCACATGGGCCAGTCGGACTCGGTGCTGGTCAACGCCTCGACCTGGGGCCTGATGCTGACCGGCCGCCTGGTCGACCTGGCCGACGAGACCAAGCGCAACGTCCACGGCGCGTTCAAGCGGCTGGTCGGGCGCGTCGGCGAGCCGGTGATCCGGCTGGCGGTGCGCCAGGCGATGCGGATCATGGGGCACCAGTTCGTGATGGGGCGCACGATCGGCGAGGCGCTGACGCGTTCGCGCAAGGGCGCCAACGCCGCCTACCGCTACTCGTTCGACATGCTTGGCGAGGCCGCACTGACCCAGCGCGACGCCGACCGGTATCTCAAGGCCTACCAGGACGCGATCGACGCGATCGGCACCTCGGGCCGCTTCGACGACGAGATCGCCGCACCGTCGATCTCGGTCAAGCTGTCGGCGCTGCACCCGCGCTACGAACATGCCAAGCACGCGCGCGTGCTCGCCGAGCTGGCGCCGCGTCTGGCCGAGCTGGCCAAGCGCGCAAAGCACCATCGGATCGGCCTGACCGTCGACGCGGAAGAAAGCGACCGCCTGGAGCTGTCGCTGGATGTCATCGAGGCCGCCGTGCGGACCCCGCCGCTGAGCGGCTGGGAAGGTTTCGGCATCGTCGTGCAGGCCTACCAGAAGCGCGCGCCGTTCGTCATCGACTGGATCGCCGCGCTCGCCCGCGATCTGGGTCGGCGCATCCCCGTGCGCCTGGTCAAGGGCGCGTACTGGGACAGCGAGGTCAAGCGCGCCCAGGTCGAGGGCCATCCCGGCTACCCGGTATTCACCCGCAAGCCCAACACCGACGTCAGCTACCAGGCCAACGCGCGCCGCCTGCTGTCGGCGACCGATGCGATCTACCCGATGTTCGCCACCCATAACGCGCAGACCATCGCCGCGGTGCACCGCCTGGCCGGCACGCTGCTGGGTCCGCGCACCGTCGGCGCATCGCACCGCTTCGAGTTCCAGAAGCTTCACGGCATGGGCGACGACCTCTACGCCGAGGTCATTCCGGCCGATCGTCTGGATGTGCCGTGCCGGGTGTACGCGCCGGTCGGTTCGCACGAGGACCTGCTGCCGTACCTCGTGCGCCGCCTGCTCGAGAACGGTGCCAACTCCAGCTTCGTCAACCGGATCAGCGACGAGGACGTCGCGATCGACGACCTGATCCGCGACCCGATCGAGGTCGTCGCCGGCTTCGAGTCCATTCCCCACCCCCGCATTCCGCTGCCGGTCGACCTCTACCGCAGCCAGTCTTTCGACAGGAGCAACTCCATGGGCGTCAACCTCGCCAACGACGCGCAGCTCGCCACGCTCGCCGAGCAGATCCGCAGCGCGCCGACGACGTGGACGGCAACGCCGCTGGTGCCGGGTGCCACGGCGACCGGCACCCGGACCGAGGTCACCAACCCCGCCGACCGCCGCGTGCGCGTGGGCGAGTGGACCGCCGCCGACACCGCCACGGTCGAGCGCGCGCTGGCCAACGCGGTTGCCGCACAGCCGGGCTGGGACGCCACCCCGGTCGCCTCGCGCGCGGCGATCCTCGAACATGCCGCCGACCTGCTCGAGCAGCGCATGCCGCAGTTCATCGCGCTGTGTACGCGCGAGGCCGGCAAGACGATCCCCGACGGCGTCGCCGAAGTCCGCGAAGCGGTGGACTTTCTGCGCTACTACGCCGGCCAGGCGCGCACGGCATTCGTGCCCGAGGCGCTGCCCGGCCCGACCGGCGAGTCGAACGCGCTGCAGCTGTCGGGCCGCGGCGTGTTTGTGTGCATCAGCCCGTGGAACTTCCCGCTGGCGATCTTCGCCGGCCAGATCGCCGCCGCGCTGGCGGCCGGCAACAGTGTGATCGCCAAGCCGGCCGAGCAGACCACGCTGGTCGGCTTCGAGGCGGTGAAGCTGCTGCACGAAGCCGGCATCCCGAAGGACGTGCTGCAGTACCTGCCCGGCGACGGTGCGACCGTCGGCGCGGCGCTGACGTCCGACCCGCGCGTGGCCGGCGTCGCCTTCACCGGCTCGACCGACACCGCGCGCGCGATCAACCGTGCGCTGGCCGCGCGCGATGCCGCGATCGGGGTGCTGATCGCCGAGACCGGCGGCCAGAACGCACTGATCGCCGACTCTTCGGCGCTGCCCGAGCAGTTGGTCAAGGACGCGCTGGCCTCGGCGTTCACCTCGGCCGGCCAGCGCTGCTCGGCCGCGCGCGTGCTGTACGTGCAGGACGACATCGCCGACAAGGTGATCGGCATGATCGCCGGCGCGATGAAGGAACTGACCGTCGGCGACCCGGCGTTGCTGTCGACCGACGTCGGCCCGGTGATCGATCCCGACGCCAAGGCGCTGCTCGACGAACACGCCGCGCGGATGCAGGGCGCGGCCAAGCCGATCGCCGAGGCCCGGCTCGGATCCGGCACCGAGCACGGCACGTTCTTCGCCCCGCGCGCCTGGGAACTGCAATCGCTGTCCCAGCTCACGCGCGAGAACTTCGGCCCTGCGCTGCATGTGATCCGCTGGAAGGGCGACCAGCTCGACGCGGTTGTCGACGCGATCAACGCGACCGGCTTCGGCCTGACCTTGGGCATCCACTCGCGCATCGACGAGACCGTCGAGCGAGTCATCCAGCGCGCGAAGGTCGGCAACATCTACGTCAACCGCAACCAGATCGGCGCGGTCGTCGGCGTGCAACCATTCGGCGGCCAAGGCCAATCGGGCACCGGCCCCAAGGCCGGCGGCCCGCACTACCTGCCGCGCTTCGCAACCGAGAAGACCGTCACCATCAACACCACCGCCGCCGGCGGCAACGCCTCCCTACTGACATTGGGTGAGTAGCCGCGGCGTGCGCGGCATGCCGCGCGCGGCTGCGAACGCCCGCCGTGCGACGGCGGGCGGGATGCGTGAATCGCCGACCATTGCCGCGTAGCTCACCTTCCCCGCTTGCAGGGGAGATCGGCACGCGTCGCGGGCCGGGCGGGGGCACAGGCCGTCACGCGAAAGCCCCCCCATCCCAACCTTCCCCCGTAACCGGGGGAAGGCGCAGCGCAGCGCGCGCATCACCTCCCCCGCTTGCGGGGGAGCAACGGTGTTGGAGGTCAAGCCGCAACAGGCGTTTCGAGTCGGAATCTGGCGTTGTCTCGAAGCATGGCGTTGAGGATGGTCAGCAGC